>NZ_JBSFUB010000029.1:0-72171 GCF_053591575.1 Streptomyces altiplanensis
CTGCCGGGCGGTGCGTAGGCCCGGCGGGGGCCCTGCGCCGCCGCCGCACCCGGTGCTACCGCTTCACCGCCCGCAGGACCACGAACTTCGGGTTCACCCCGGGGCCGCCGCCCGTACTTCCGTGCTTCCGCCGGTTCCCGCGCCCCGTCAGAGGAGCAGTACGCAGGAGGGACTCGCCACCTCCAGGGGCGGCCCCAGCGGGCGCAGCCGGCCGCTGGACGGATCGAGGCGGAACTGGCTGACCGACTGGCCCGCCTGGTTCGCCGCGTAGACGAAGCGGTCCGAGAGGTCCAGTGCGATGTCGCGCGGCCAGCGGGTGCCGGGAGCCTTGGCCGTGACCGGCTGCGATTCGAGCAGGGTGAGCGTGCGGCCGGCGCCGCCGACCCGGAAGGTCTCCACCGTGTCGAGGCCGCGGTCGGTGGTGACCAGCAGCCCGGCGTCGCGGGTGAGGTGCAGCGCGGAGGGCGCGTTGCGCGGATCGAGGCCGAGCGGGGCGACCGAGGCGTGCGAGACGGGGCGCAGCCTTCCGGTGTCCTGGTCGTAGGTCAGGACGGTGACCGAGTGGCCGAGCTCGTTGGTGACGTACGCGAGCCGCCCCGAGGGGTGGAAGACGAGGTGGCGGGGGCCGGTGCGGCGGCCGACGAGCGTCCGGTGGGCGAGCGTCAGCCGGCCGGTGCGGGCGTCGAAGTCGTAGACGTGGATGTGGTCGTCGCCCTTGTCGGGCACGAGCACCCGGCTGCCCGCCGGGTCGAAGGCGATCATGTGCGGGTGGGGGCCGCGCTGTTCCACG
Source organism: Streptomyces altiplanensis (assembly GCF_053591575.1). Classification (NCBI taxonomy): domain Bacteria; kingdom Bacillati; phylum Actinomycetota; class Actinomycetes; order Kitasatosporales; family Streptomycetaceae; genus Streptomyces; species Streptomyces altiplanensis. The sequence continues at coordinate 791 of NZ_JBSFUB010000029.1, forward strand.
GGGTGCGGGCCGCTGCCCCGGTGGCGTACCACGTGGACGGCTTCGCCGAGCTCGCCGCCCGCGCCCAGCGGAAGGACCGCGAGGTGCCCGGAGTCGTAGTTGGCGGTGAGCAGGAAGCGCCCCGCCGGGTGGACGGCGAGATGGACCGGGGCCGCGCCGCGGCTGGAGCGGGGGCGGCCGAGCGGGAGGAGCCGTCCGGCGTCGATCCGGTAGGCGTGGATCGCGCCAGTGGCCCCGCCGGGGAGCTGGCTGACCGCGTACAGCACGCGGCGGTCCGGGGAGAGCGTGAGGAAGGAGGGGTTCTCGATCCCCCGCCGCCAGCCGGTGAGTTCCAGCCGGCCGTCCGCGCCGACGGCCGCGATCCCGATGCCGGGAAGGCCGGGGAGGCCGTACTCGCCGATGGTGAACCCCCCGATGTACGCCCGCCGGGCCCGCGGTCGCGGGTCACTGCCGGCGGCGGCGCTCGCGCCGGTCCAGCCGAGGGCGGCCAGGGCTCCGGCCGCGCCCATGGAAAGGACGCGGCGTCTGCTGTACGGCGAATTCATACGGATGCTCCGAAGACGAGTCCCGGCGAGAACAGGACGGCGAGTCCGCCGGCGCCCAGCGCGAGCAGCACCTGCCACCCGCCGCGCAGCCCGCGGACGCGGGGGCTGCGCCGGGCCAGGGCCAGCACCGCGGCGCCCGCGGCCCAGGCGGGCAGCGCGAGGCGCAGCGAGAGCTCGCCGGTGAACAGCAGCCCGGCGCGCGGGCTGATGCACTCGGTGGCCGTGCACACCGCGCCGTGGACCGGTGAGGCCCCCGCGAGGCCCGCGGTCAGGGCGATCAGGGGCACGACGGCGCCGAGGAGGGTGAGCCATACGTACGGAGCGAGTCCGGTACCGCGCCGGGGCCGCCGGCCGGTGAGGGCGAGCGCGGCGAGGGCGGGCACCCAGCCGAGCGCGACCCCGAAGAGACCGGCGTGCGCGGCCTCGGCGAGCGCGTTCCAGACCGTCTCCGGCCGGAGGGGTTCCAGCACCAGCACCAGCAGGCCGGCGGCGGCGGCGAGCCCGGCGGCCGTATGGGCCCAGGTACGGGCGAAGGAGGGGGCGCCGGCCCGCGCGATCAGGACACCGGCGATCGTGAGCAGCAGCACGGGCGGGCCCGCGGTCACCCCCCAGGGCAGCGGGAACCACGCCGCGCCGGCCCCGAGGGGACTGGACCAGGCCCCCCAGTCCCCGAAGAGGGCGGCCAGTACGGCGGTGACGCCGGCGGCGACGGCCCCGGCGGCTCCGGAGTCCTGCCCCGCGGCGGGCTCCGCCCCGTCTCCGGCTCCGGCCACGGCGGGCGCGGGGCCGGAGACGGCGGGCGCCGGCCCGGCCCCGGGCTTCCGGGGCCGGGGGCGTCCGGGGCCCGGCACGGTGACCGTGGGCCCGGACGCCCGGGAATCGGGGCGGAGCGGGGTCATCGCAGGGCCCCGGCCCTGGAGTCGGCGGACCGGTCGGCCTGCGGCGCCAGGGGGGCCGGGTCCGATTCGCGGATGCCGTACTTGGACCACCAGCGGGCCAGCGGCGCCGGGGCCCACCAGGCCCACTTGCCCATCAGCGCCATCGTGGCCGGCACCAGCAGGGCCCGTACGATCGTGGCGTCGACGATCACCGCGATCACCAGGCCCACGCCGATCATCTTCATGAAGAGGATCGACGAGGTCATGAAGCCGCCGACCACCACGACCAGCAGGAGCGCCGCGCTCGTGATGATCTTCGCGGTGCGCTGGACGCCCAGCGCGACCGACTCGACCGGGTCGCCGCTGACCTCCCATTCCTCGCGGACCCGGGAGAGCAGGAACACCTCGTAGTCCATGGCGAGGCCGAAGGCGATCGCGATGATCAGCACCGGGAAGTTGGCGTCCACCGCGCCGATGGCCTCGAAGCCGAGGAGCCCGGACAGGTTCCCGTCCTGGAAGATCCACTTGATCGCGCCGAAGGCGGCGAGCAGCGACAACAGGTTGAGGATCACGGACTTGAGCGGCAGGAGCAGCGAGCCGAAGGCCAGGAAGAGGACCAGGAAGGAGACGACGGCCACGAACAGGGCCATCCAGGGCAGGCGTTCGCCGATCATGTCGACGATGTCGACGCGGGAGGCGGGCATGCCGGTGACCTGGGCCGTGGTGGCGCCTTCGGGCGGCGCGACCGCCCGTACGTCACGGACCATGTCGTTCGACTGCGCCGACATGGGGTCGGGCGTGTAGCGCAGGGTGACGCGCGCGTCGTTGCCCTCGACCGCGGTGGTGCGCGCCTCGGAGATGCCGTCGACGGCGGCCAGCTTCTGCGCGTACGCGTCGATTCCGTCGCGCTGCGGCTGCGCGGGGCCGTCGAAGCGTACGACCGCGGTCATGATCTGGGCGGGGTTGACGTCGAAGTCCTGGCTCAGCTGCTTGCTCACCACCTTCGCGTCGGCGTTGGACGGCAGCACCCACTCCCCCGGGCGCGCCCAGTTGACGCCGAGCAGCGGGGCACCGAGGCCGACGAGGACGGCGACGATCGCGAGCGTGGACAGCAGCGGCTTGCGCATCACGGCGTGGGCGGTGCGGTACCAGCGGCCCTGCGTCTCGGCCACGGGGGCCCGGCGGCGGCCGCCGGGCAGCGGGATGCGCCACTTGTCGATGCGGTGGCCGGTGTAGCGCAGCAGGGCGGGCAGGAGGGTGAGCGAGCCGACGACCGCGAAGGCGACCACGGCCACGGCCGCGTACCCCATGGAGCTGAGGAAGCGGGACGGGAACAGCGCCAGGCCCGCGAAGGAGATGGCGACGGCGAGGCCGGAGAAGGCGACGGTGCGGCCGGCGGTGGCGGTGGCGCGGTGCACGGCGGTGTCCACGTCGGCGCCCGCGTGCAGTTCCTCGCGGTAGCGGTTGACCAGGAAGAGCGCGTAGTCGATGGCCAGGCCCAGGCCGAGGATGGTGATGACGTTGATGACGGTGCTGGAGATCTCGGTGAACATCGTCAGGACGCGCAGCACGACGAAGGAGCCCAGGGCGACGAACGTACCGACGGCGAGCGGCAGCAGCGCCGCCACCGCGCTGCGGAAGATGAGGACGAGCAGCACCAGCAGGATCGGCACGGAGAGCATCTCGGCCCGTGCGATGTCCGAGCCGGTGAGGGAGTTGACCTGCTCGGTCATGGCGGCGACACCGCCGTAACGGACCGTCACGCCCGGCGCCTCGAAGGACTCCTTGATCTCGGCGAGCGACTCGACCTGCTCCTGGTCCACGTCCGAGGTGAACTGCACGGTGGCGTACGTCGCGTGCCGGTCCTCGGAGACGTACGCGGCCTTGTCCTGCGAGCCGGGCTCCCAGAACGAGTTCAGCCGCTCGATGTCCTCGCGCGGCACGCCGGCGAGCGCCTTGCTCACACCGTCGGAGAAGGCGGGGTCGTCGACGGTGCGTTCCTTGTCCTCGTACAGGACGATCAGGTCGTTCGACTCCCGGCCGAGCGGTCCGTCGAGCACCTTGTCGGCGGCGACGGACTCGCTGGCCGGGTCGTCGAAGCCGGCACCGCCGGTGAAGGAACCGAACACACCGGTTCCCCATACGCCGGCGAACAGCGTGAAGACCACTGCCGCGACGACGACCCATTTACGGCGTCGCGCGGTGAACTTGCCAAGGGCGGCAAACATTTCTTTCCTCCGTTGGTACGAGACGGCCCGGCGCGCGGGGGGCGCCGCTCGTCCGGTCATTCGGCGGCCGCGAGCTCGGCGCTGCGAGACCGCGGTCCGGGGGGCGGGCCTCCCGCCGCGGGCTTCTGCCGCGGGCGGCGGATCAGCAGCGCGGCGACAGCGCCGAGCGCGACCACGAGGGCGCCGAACCACAGGGCGGGCTGCAGACCGGCGGTGAACGCGGCCGCTCCGGCCTGCGGTCCGTCCGCCACGTGGCCGGCCGAGCCGTGGGTGAACACCGTCGTCAGTACGGCGATGCCGAGCGCTCCGCCGAACTCCCGGACGGTGTTGTTCACGCCGGACGCCGTGTTGTGCTCGCTCTCTTCCACGGAGGCGATCACGGTGGCGGGGTTGGCGGCGAAGACCAGGCCCATGCCGACGCCCGCCAGCACCATGGGGATCACCATCGCCGCGTACGGCAGTCCGGGGCTGAGGACCAGCGCGAACCAGGCCAGGCCGACGGCCTGCAGACCGCAGCCCAGCGCCTGGAGGACTCCGCCGCCGACCCGGTCCACCAGCAGGCTCGCCAGGGGCACCACCGCCATGGGCGCCGCGGTCCAGGGCAGGGTGCGCAGGCCGGCCTCGAAGGGCGAGTAGCCCATCGGGCCCTGCATGAACTGCGCGAGGAAGAAGATGGAGCCGAAGACTCCGAAGTACATGGCCAGGGAAACCGCGTTGCTGAGCAGGAAGGCGGGGAGCCGGTACATGCGCAGCGGCACGAGCGGGCGGCTCGTGCGGCGCTCCCAGGCGACGAAGCCGGCCAGCAGCGCGGCGGCGGCCACCAGGCCGAGCAGGGCGCCCGGGCGGCTCCAGCCGTGCTCCGCGGCCTGTACGACGCCCCATACGGCGGCGACCACGGCCCCGGCGACGAGCGTCATCCCGGGGACGTCGAGGTGCCGTTGGGCGCCCCGGCTCTCCTTGAGGGCCCAGAGCGCCAGCGGAACGGCGATCACGCCCACCGGGACGTTGATCCAGAAGATCCAGCTCCAGTCCAGACCCTCCGTCACGAGGCCGCCGGCCAGCGGGCCGAACGCGATGCCGAGCCCGTTGACCCCGCCCCAGACCCCCACCGCCAGGTTGCGCCGCTTCTCCGTGACGGCGGCCACCGCCAGCGTCAGCGAGACCGGCAGGATCATGGCGGCGCCCGCGCCCTGCGCCACCCGCGCGGCGACCAGCGCACCGATGGAGCCCGCGAGGGCGCAGGCGGCGGAGGCGGCGGTGAACAGCACGATGCCCCAGACGAACACCCGGCGGCGGCCGATGCGGTCGCCCAGCGCGGCGCCGGCCAGCAGCAGGCCCGCGAAAGGCAGCACATAGCCGTTCACGACCCATTGGAGCTCGGGCTGGGTGGTGCGGAAATCACGGGCGATGTCCACCAGCGCGTTGGTGACGACGAGGTTGTCGAGCGACACCATGAACATGGGGACCGATGTGGCCAGGAGTGCCCACAGCACCGCTGAATTCTTGTGCGACACGTCAGCCTCAAGCTTCCTTTTCTCAGCAGAGCGACTCGGCAGAGCGGCAATGCGAGCATTTCAGGGGCGAAGAGAGAGGGATATTCACGCGAGGTGGAATCCCTCATGTCTCTTTGGAGACAGGAGCGTTCGCGGCGGCGGGCACCGCGGTACGCCGCTGGGCGAGCCAGGCGACCGCGCCCACCGCCAGCGAGAGCCCGAGTCCGAGGGCGACCGAGACGACCGGGTCGTCGCTCATCGCGCCGCCGAAGTAGCCGACGCCCACCGAGTACGCCGCCCAGACCGCCTCCGCCAGGGCCGCGCCGATCGCGAACTTGTGGGCGGGGTAACCCGCGGCGCCCGCCGCGAGGCCGCCGAGCAGCCGTCCGCTCGGCAGGAAGCGCACGCCGACCACGAACGGGATGCCGCCGCGCTGTATGCGCCCGGAGGCCCAGTCGAAGAGCTCGCCCTGGCGCTTGCGGGAGGCCATGCGGCGGCGTACCGATCCCCCCGCCGACCAGCCGAAACGGTGGATCAGGAGGTCGCCGAGCAGGGCGCTGCCGGCCACCGAGAGGAGCACCAGGGTCAGTGACATCTCGCCCCGGGCGGCGAGCATCCCGCCGGTGACCAGGAGCGCGGCGTTGGGCAGCAGCGGCGGCAGCGTCGTGATCGCGAGGATCGCGTACGCCCAGCAGGCCGCTCCGGCCATGCGGGCCGTCAGCCCGGAAGTGACGTCGATCCATGCCACGAGCGATGCGAAGTCCATGGTCAGCCCCTCATGCCGCCGCTTACGGAGGCCCTCAAGTCGGGTGGCGCAATGCTCCTTTGGAAACATCTGCCGGATCGTTGGTGGGTCATGACCCCTGGTCACAGGCCCACTAGCGTCGGTGTCGCGGTCCGGAGGGCGCGGGTACCGGCAACTCCTCAACAACCATAACTTACGCTATCGATAGTTGCACTATCACTTTCGGCGCAGCACCACGGTGCCGCCGTGCGCACCGAGGGGTGCGGCCCCATGACGCAGGAGAGGCCATGACGGACGTGACGCTGTTCTTCAGGGAGTTCGCCCGGACCCGCCGGGACACCGGGGCCATCGCCCCCAGCAGCCCACTGCTCGCCAGAGCCCTGACCCGTTACGTGGTGCCCTCCGCCGACCGGCCGCGCGCGGTACTCGAGGTCGGCCCGGGGACGGGCGCCGTGACCAAGCACATCGCCGCCTCGCTCGGCCGGCTGGACACCCTCGACCTCGTCGAGGCGAATCCGCGCTTCGCCGCCCTGCTGGCTCGCACCTACCGCCACGAGGAGCGGCTGCGGCTGCTGACCGGCCTGGTGCAGGAGCACGAGCTCGGCTCGTACGACACGATCGTGTGCGGCCTGCCGTTCGCCAACTTCGACGCGGCGACCGCGCAGGACATCTTCGACCGGCTGATCGGCGCCCTGCGCCCCGGCGGCACCCTGTCGTTCTTCGCCTACGCCGGGGTGCCGCCGCTGCGCAGGGCGTTCACCCGGGGCGCGGCGCGCGAACGGACGCTCGCGGTGCAGGCCGTGGTGGGCCGGACGCTGCGCGACCACGCCTTCCGCACCGAGACGGTGCTGGGCAACCTGCCGCCGGCCCGGGTGCACCACCTGGCGCCGCTGGCCAGCACGGCGTACATCGGCTGATTCCCGCGCCGTCCTCCGACGGACGGCAGGCGGCAGGCGGGCCGGGCAGCAGGCGGACGGACGGACGGGCCGGGGTTCCGGCCGCGGGTCAGGCGGAGTGCGGCCGCTGCTGCACCCGCTGGGAAGCGTCCTCCTGGGCGATCCTGCGCAGGGCCGCCATCGCGGCGTCGCCCAGGACCGTACCGAGCACCGCGCTCTCCACCTTGCCGTCGGTGCTGGGCACCTGCGCCAGGACGGCCAGCTCGGCGGTGGCCAGCCCGGCGGCCGCCTCGGCGTACCCGTCGAGCAGGGTCAGCAGATCGCCCCGGTCGAGGTCCCGGTACGTCAGCACGATCTGGACCAGCGCCTTCCATCCCGGGTTGTCCGGCTTCGTCACCCAGCCGTGGCGCCGTACCAGGTCGGCGACCTCGCGCTCCGCCCGCTCCCACTCCTCCTCGGTGCCGCGGTCCGTCGTGATCCTGGTGACCGCGGACTGGGCGGCGCCGAGCATGCCGTGGACCGTGCGGGCCGGGGAGTCGACCTCGGCGAGCACCTCGCGGGCGGCCACGATGGACAGGCCGCCGACCTCCAGCATCGCGCGGACGAGCTTCAGCCTGCGCACGTGCGCGTCGGCGTACTGCACCTGGTTCGGGCTGGTGCGCTCACCGGCAGGCAGCAGCCCCTCCCGCAGGTAGTACTTGATGGTCGGAACCGGAATTCCGGTGCGCCGCGCCAGCTCTCCTATACGCATCCCCCGAGCATAACCGGACCCGCAACCCGCCCGGCCCCCTCGGGAATTCCCCCTCTTTTATCGCGCTTGAATTCGCGCTCGACCCCGGCTCCATCCGGCGCTGCGAGGCTCTCCGTACCGGTACCCGATTCCAAAGGAACAGGTATGACAACACAAACGGCCCCGGAGATTCCTTCGGCACCCGTCGAGCTCAGTTACGGACGCACCGTCGACCGCTCGCTGGTGCACCGGGCCGCGGTGTCCGAGGTCTTCGTCACGGACATCCTCCCGCTGGCCCTCAAGAAGGTGCGCGCAGCGGTGCAGCTACCGCTCATCCACGGCTACTACAGCGACCATCTGCAGCGGCCCGCCCTGTACGACGCCCTGCTGCTGCTGGAATCGGGACGGCAGGCGGCCATCGCCGGTTCGCACACCCACATCGGCCTCTCCGAGGGCACCACGATGATCGTCGACTCCTTCCGGCTGTCCCTGACCGGGCTCAAGGAGCTGCTGATCGGGCCCGAGCCCGGCCGGCTGCGCATCGACACCGACTACATCGGCCGGCCCACCCGGCGCGGCCGCTACCGCAAGGGCAAGGTCGCCCAGCGCTTCTACATCGGGGACGCCGAGGTGGGGGAGCACGAGATGGACGTGCTCTTCATCAACCAGCACGAGAACGAGGTGCTCCGGCACGCCCAGCGCGGCACGCCGGCCCCCCTCACCTCCGACTTCCCCGACCAGGGACCGGGCGCCGACGGCTCCCGGCAGGTCGAACCGGCCCGGGTGGGCCGCGGCAACCCGCTCAACGTCGTGCTGTCCCACGCCGAGAGCTCCCCCGCCGAAGTGACCGCCCAGGTCACCCCGTGGTTCGCCAACCGGGGGCTGTTCGACCACGTCTACGACCACCTGCCGGCCATGACCCTCGTCGAGGCCGCCCGGCAGCTGTCGTTCCTGGCGGTGGACGAGTCGCTGTCGACGTACGCCGTCGGCTTCGAGGCCCGGTTCTCCCGCTTCGCCGAACTGGACGAGACGGTACGGGCCTCCGCGCCCCGGCCGCGCCTCGACGGCGGCCGCGGCGAAGTGCCGGTCCGCTTCCTCCAGGGCGACGCCGAGATCGCCCGGGTGACCGTGACCCTCGCCTCCGGGAGTGAGCTGTGAGCACCGAACGCCTGGCCGTCTGGACCGACTTCGGCGGCGTACTGACCCCGTCCATCGCCCACACCATGGGCACCTTCTGCGCCGGCCAGGGGCTCGACCCCGCGGTGCTCCAGCAGGCGCTGGGGAAGGTGACGGCCCGGTACGGCACCACCGACATCATGGAGCCGATCGACACCCCCCTCGTGAGCGAGGAGGAGTGGCTCGGCCAGGTCTCCGACGTGCTCGCGGCCGATCACGGCGTGCACGGCGTGCGGCTGACGACCCTCGCCGACGCCTGGTTCGACGGCCGCGAGACGAACCTCGCCTGGGTCGCGGAGCTGCGCAAGGCGCGCGAGCGCGGCGCCTTCGTCGGGATGCTCTCCAACATGGTGCCGACCTGGGACGCGCACTGGCGCCGCATGGTCGACCCGGACGAGCTCTTCGACGACGTACTCCTGTCCTTCGAGGTCGGCCACCGCAAGCCGTCGCCCGGCATGTTCGCGCTCGCCGCCGAGCGGGCGGGGGTGCCGGCCGAGCGCTGCGTGCTCGTCGACGACCTCGCGCACAACTGCGCGGGAGCCGAGGCGGCCGGCTGGACCGCCGTCCACTTCACCGAAACCGCGGCGGCGGCGGAGCGGCTCGACGAGCTGCTGTCGGCTGCGGACACCTCACACGCCTCAGCAGCCGTAGCTGCCTCGCAAGCCGCAGAAGGGAACTGATTCCGTGAGCCGTTCCGTGCTCATCACCGGCGGGAACCGGGGCATCGGCCTCGCCACCGCCCGCGTTTTCGCCGCCCAGGGCGACAAGGTCACCGTGACCTACCGCACGGGTGAGCCGCCCGAGGGGCTGTTCGGCGTGCGCTGCGACGTGACGGACCCCGTCTCCGTCCGCCGCGCCGTCGACGAGGCCCGCAGCCAGCACGGTCCCATCCAGGTGCTGGTCTCCAACGCCGGGATCACCCGCGACCAGCTGCTGGTCGGCATGGAGGACGAGGACTTCCGCAGCGTCATCGAGACCAACCTGATGTCCGCCGTCACGGTGGCCAAGGAGGCCGTCCCGGACATGCTCAAGGCCCGCTGGGGCCGCGTGGTGTTCATGACGTCGATGAGCGCGCTGGCCGGCGCCCCCGGCCAGACCAACTACGCGGCGTCCAAGGCCGGCCTGATCGGTTTCGGCCGCTCGCTCGCCCGTGAGGTGGGCAAGCGGAACGTCACGGTCAACATGGTCTCGCCCGGCCTGATCGAGACCGACATGGTCAAGGACGTCACCGACGCCCGCCGCGAGCACGTCCTCGGCCAGACCTCCCTGTTCCGGGCCGGCCGGCCCGACGAGGTCGCCCACGTCGTGCGCTTCCTCGCCAGCGAGGAGGCGTCGTACGTCACCGCCGGGATCATCCCGGTCACCGGCGGTCTCGGCGTCGGCCACTGATACCCCCCGCACCACCCCTCCCAAGAAAGGAAACCCATGTCCAACGCCACCGTGCTGGAGATCGCCCAGCAGATGGGCAAGATCTTCAACGACCTGGACGAGAAGGTCGCCCACGAGCTCGTCGCCCCGGACTTCGTCGACTACGAGGCCCCGCCCGGCACCCCCGGCGGCCCCGGCGGCTACCTCGGCACCGCCCGCTGGATGAACAGCGTGTTCTCCGAGGCCGCCTGGGACCACATCGACAGCTTCGCGGACGGCGACAAGGCCGTCATCCGGGTCCGGTTCACCGGCATCCACACCGGCAACTTCCTCGGCTTCGAGGGCACCGGCAACAAGGTGGACGTCGAGCACATCCACATCTACCGCGTCGGTGACGACGGCCTCGTCCACGAGCACTGGGCCTGCCGCCAGGACCTGTTCCTGCTCGCGCAGATCGGCGCCGTCGAGCTGAAGCTGCCGCCCGCCGGCACCCAGGCCTGACCGGCCCCGCGCCGCGGAGCACCACGGAGAAGACCGCCGGCCCCCTCGGGGACCGGCGGTCTTCTCCGTGCGTGCGCGCTTTCCCCGCGGGCCCTACGCGGACACCGTCCGGGCGCCCGGCGCCAGTACGGCCCGGGTCCGCGCCAGCACCTTCGCCGCGCCGCAGCGCACCGTCAGGTCGACGCGCACCGAACCGTCCGCCCGGACCTCGCCGACCGTGCCCTCGACGGTGAGCTCCACCCCGTCGGCGGTGTCGGGCACCAGCACGGGACGGCTGAACCGGGTGCTGTACTCGCTGACGGCCACGCCCTCGCCCGCCCAGTCGGTGACGGCGGTGGCCACCAGGCCCATGCTGAGCATGCCGTGCGCGATGACGCCGGGCAGTCCGACGGCCGCGGCGCGGGAGTCCGACCAGTGGATGGGGTTGTGGTCGCCGGAGGCGGCGGCGTAACGCACCAGATCAGCGCGGGTGATGCGGAAGGTGCGGGTGGGAATCCTCTCGCCGGCGGCCGTCATCGCCCACCTCGCGAGACGAGTGTCGACGTCGTGACGCACACCGGCGCCCCGCCGTCCGCCTCGCGGATGTGGCCGCGCAGGGTCACGACGTCGTTGCCGTCGACGGTGTCCGCGGCGACCACCTCGACGGTGACGGTGAGCCGGTCGCCGGACCTGACCGGGCGCACCGATTCGAACCGCTGGTCGCGGTGGACCACGCGGGAGAAGTCGAAGCCGAAGCCGGGGTCGTCCACCACCTGCTTCTCGGCGTGCATCGACAGCACGATGGGGAAGGTCGGGGGCGCGGTGCGCCCGTCGCCGGGGTCGGAGCCGACCGCGAGCGCGAACTCACGGATCTTCTCGCGGCCGACTTCGTAGGGTTCGGTGGGCGGGTAACTCCGCCCGGTGTACGCCGTGTTCATGGGACAGGGGTCCTTGTCTTCAGTCGGACGGGGAAATCGGGCGGGGAAACATGCAGCGGCGCCCGTGGGGGGAAATCACGGGCGCCGCTGCTGTCCGGTGGGGGCCGGGCTGGACCGGGGTGGTCCGGGGTGGTCCGGGGATCCGGGGATCCGGGGCGGTCAACGAAGCGGGCTGCGCACCACCATCGCGGCCGCGTTTCCGTCCCGGCCGACCGAGGTGACCAGCGCGTACTCCCGCTCGGCCGGCGGTTCGGCCTGCCACAGGCCGAGCAGGGCGGCGAGCTGCATCGCACCACTGGCGCTGTACGTCTCACCGAGCACATCGGCGACCCGTACGGTGCGCGGCAGCTCGCCACCACCCAGCGCGGTCCGCACACCGCGCTCCTCGATCCGCTCCAGACCACGGTGGTGGACGGCGCCGAGGGAGACGACGGCCACCTCCTCCGGGCGGACCCCACTGCGGTCCAGGGCGCGGGTGACGGCCCCGGACAGGCCGTCGGCGTAGTCCCGCGCGTCGGCCGAGAAGCGCACCTCGCAGGCGAGCAGTTCGGCCAGTACGTCCGCGTCGTCCGCCGGTGCCTCCCGCTGCACCGTGAACACCGCACAGCCCTCGCCGAGCGCCGCCCGCTCCTTCAGCACTCCGGTCCGGTGCCAGGCCCAGGCCGCGGGGGCGCCGATCTCCTCTGCGCCGCCCACCAGCAGCCGGTCGACGCGGTCGAGCGTGAGAGCGAGACGCGCGTGCCGGAAGGCCAGCAGCGAGGCGGTCTGGCCGCCGGCCACCGTGGCGTTGAGGCCGCGCAGCCCGTTGCGGATGGCGACCTGTCCGGCGGCGCAGTTCATCACCGTGTTCGGGAACTGGCCCGGGTTGACCAGGTACGGCTTGTCCAGGGTCAGCGTGTCGTGCAGCAGGGTGCTGTGGCTGGACACGGAACCGGTGTTGGTCGCCAGTACGACGCCGGTACGGTCCCCCGCGACCTCGGCGGCGTCCATGCCCTCGATGGCCTCCTTGCAGGCCACCAGGCCGAAGGAGGTGAGCCGGTCCAGGTACTTGGTGCCCTTGCGGCCCAGGTGCGCCTTCACGTCGAAGCCGTTGACGGCCCGGACCGGGCGGGGCGGGTACGCGGCCCCGTCCTCGCCGGCCGGCTCCTCGGCCGGCGAGGCTCCGTCGCGCAGCAGCCCGGCGAGCGCGGCCAGGCCGTGGCCGGCCGAGGACACGACGCCGGCGCTGGTGACGTAGAGCGGCCGGGTGGCCGTCCGTGTCGCGGCCGCGGCCGCTGTGGCGGTCGCCGTGGTCACGAAACCCTCCCGAGGATGGTGATGACGTTGTTGCCGCCGAACGCGAACCCGTGGTTCTGCACGATGTCCAGGCGGGCCTCGCGGCCGGTGCCCGGTACGCAGTCCACGCCGTCGCCCAGCGCGGGGTCCGCCTCGGTGACGTTGGCCGTGGGCGGCAGGAAGTCCTGCTCCAGCGCCTTGCAGCAGGCGATCGCGCCGAAGCCGCTGGCCGCGCCCATGGTGTGGCCGAGCATCGACTTGATGGAGCTGATCGGCGGTATACGGCCGCCGAAGACCTCGCGGGCGGCGGCCACTTCGGTCGAGTCGTTGGTCGGGGTGCCCGTGCCGTGGGCGCAGATGTAGTCGATCTGCTCCGGCTCGACACCTGCGTTGCGGTGCGCGGCACGGATGCACGCGGCGATGCTGGCCGCGTCGGGGTGCACCATGTGCGCGGCGTCGCAGTTGGCGGCGTACCCGAGGATCTCCGCGTAGATACGGGCCCCGCGCTCCCGTGCGTGCTCCAGTGTCTCCAGGAGCAGTACGGCGCCGCCCTCGCCGGTGAGGATGCCGGTGCGGTCGGCGGCGAAGGGGCGCGGCAGGTCCTCGGCCATGGCGCCGAGCGCGTAGAAACCGGCGTGGGTGAGCCGGTTGACGGCGTCCGCGCCGCCCGCCAGCATCACGTCCGCCTCACCGCTGCGCACCAGGTCGTAGGCGTAACCCAGCGCGTAGTTGCTGGCCGAGCAGGCGGTCGGGATGGTCTGGGTCTCGCCGTGCAGCCGCAGTTCGGCGCTCACCGCGTTGGCGATGCGCGAGGCCGGGGTCTGCCCGGCCAGTTCGCCGTCGATGGACTCCAGGCCGTCGGCGACCCACTGCTCGGCGAGCGCCTGGACGACGGCGGACTCACCGCTGGTGGTGCCCATGATCGCCCCGGCCCGGCCCTGCTCCAGCTGCTCCTCGCCGATCCCGGCGTCCGCGACGGCGAGCCGGGCGGCCGCGGCCGCCAGCAGACCGCTGCGGCCCCATGCCGCCGGGTCGAGGCGCTTGAGGTGGTCGGTGGGCTCGAAGTCGGTGACCTCGCCCGCCCGCCGGCGCGGGAAGCCGCTCGCGTCGAAGCTCTGGATCGGCGCGGTGCCGTCGGCGCCGGCCCGGACGGCGGACGCGAAGACGTCCGCGCCGATGCCGACCGGTGACACCGCGCCGAGCCCGGTGATGACCACCCGGCGCCGTGGCGCCGAAGGAAGTTCAGCCATGGTTGCTCTCCGCGGCGTGCTGGACAACGGCCTCGACGAGAAGGCTCAGGTTCACCAGGTCGCCGAGTTCCGTCTTGGGAATGACGACTCCCAATTCCTTCTCGATCCTGGAAACGACGGTGATGAGCGACAGCGAATCGCTGTCGTAGTCGTCGATGAAGTGGCCGCTCCCGGTGAGTTCGCCCTCCTCCAGCTCCAGCTCTTCAATGACGATCCGGCTCACCTGCTCCTGGAAGTCGGCCGCCGTTGCCACAGTCTGCTGAGTCATGCGTCTACCTCTCGTTTTTCCGCCGTCGCGGGCCGTTTCCGCTGTCGCGGGGCAAGACGAGAGGAACGTAAGCGGCCCGGAGTCCGGGCAGCAAGAGGGGCCGCACCAAAGAGACACGGCATTCCCCGAAAGTGATACCCGGCCTATTCATGAACCGCCCCCGACGCTTTTATCTGCCCTTCATACACCTTTCAAATCCTGCTGCCACCATTGCCTTGCTCGAATCGGAGGAGATTCGGCTGGAGACGGGAGAAGCCACGATGAGCGGTCCACGATTGGCATTGATATTCCCCGGCCAGGGAGCGCAGCAGCCCGGGATGGGACGCCCCTGGGCCGGCCGGCCGGGCTGGTTCCTGGCGGAGCGGGCGGCCGAGGTGTCCGGGCGCGATGTCGTGGAGCTGCTGCTGCGCGCGGACGAGGACGCCCTCCGTCGTACGGACAACGCCCAGCTGGCCACTTTCGTCCTGGAGATGGTGATCCTCCACGAGGTGCGTCATGCGCTGCCCGCCGCCAAGCGGCCCGTCGTGTGCGCCGGTCACAGCCTCGGCGAGTACGCGGCGCTGGTGGCCGCCGGAATCATCGGTTTCGACGACGGCGTACGGCTGGTCACCGCGCGCGGCGAGGCGATGCGCGCGGCGTGCGCCACGGAGCCCGGCACCATGGCCGTGGTGCTCGGCCTGTCCCCGGGGCTCGTGGAGCAGGCGGCTGCGGGGGTCCGCGAAGACGGCGGCCGGGTGTGGGTGGCCAACCTCAACTCGCCGCAGCAGAGCGTCGTCTCCGGTGAGAGCGGAGCGGTCGCCCGGTGCGCCGAGGCGGCCCAGGCCCTGGGCGCGCTCCGGATCGTGTCGATCCCGGTGGGCGGCGCCTTCCACACGCCCCTGATGCGGCCCGCGGCCCACGCGTTCGTCCGGGCGGCGCAGGCCGCCGAGTTCCGGCCCGGCCACGCGCCGGTCGTGGCCAACGTGGACGCCCGCCCGCACCGGGGCACCGATGCCTGGCCGCAGCGGCTCGGGCAGCAGATCACCGGGCCGGTGCGCTGGGCGGAGTCGGTGCGCACGATGGCCGACGAGCTGTACTGCGACATGTTCGTGGAGATCGGCCCCGGCCGTACGCTCACCGGCCTCGCCCGCAAGATCACCCCCCAGGTCTCCCGGCTGACGATCTCCGAACCCGGCCAGCTGGTCGCCGTGCCCGCACCGGCGCCGTCCCCCGCGGACCCCTCGGTGACGCCTTCGCTGCGCTCCTCCTCGGTACGGAGCGCCGCGTGAGCGCGGAGGAACACTGGGACGCGATCGTCGTCGGCTCGGGGATCGGCGGGCTCGTCTGCGCCGCCTACCTCGCGGTCGCCGGCAGGCGGGTGCTCGTCGCCGAGCAGGGCGGTGTCGCGGGCGGCAACAGCCATGTCTTCCGCAGGCGCCGCGCGTACGAGTTCGACGTCGGCGTGCACTACCTCGGCGACTGCGGCTCCGACGGCCTGCTCCCCGCCATCCTGAACGGTCTCGGCCTGCGCGACCGGCTGCGCTACCGGGAGATGGACCCGGACGGTTTCGACCGCATCGTGATCCCGGGGACCACCCTGGACATGCCGGCCGACTGGGAGACGTACCGCAAGCGGCTTCACGAGGCGTGCCCCGCGGACGCGCCCGGCATCGACACCTTCCTGGGCATCGTGTCCGCCCTGGGCGCGGAGCGGCGGGACGCGATCGTCGCCCCCGGTGACGTGCCGATGTCCGAGCTGCCGCAGCACGCACCGCAGTCGGTGGCCTGGGGGCGGCGTACGCTCACCGAGCTCTTCGCCCACTGCGGGCTGTCCACCCGCGCCCGGACGCTGCTCGCCGCCCAGTCCCCCAACTACGGCATGGCGCCCGACGAGGCGACCGTCGCCCTGCACGCCACGGTCACCGACCACTACGTGCGCGGCGCGTACTACCCGGAGGGCGGCGGCCAGACCCTGGCCGCCGGGCTGCTGGAGGTCATCCGTGCGCACGGCGGCGCCCTGCGCACGTACAGCAGGGTCAGCCGGATCACGGTCGGCGACGGGCGGACCCGGGGCGTCGAACTCGCCGACGGCAGCCGGGCGCTGGCTCCGGTCGTGGTGTCCAACGCCGACTACCGGCGGACGATGCTCGGGCTGGTCGGCGAGGAACGGCTGCCGCGCAGGCTCGCCGCCAAGACGCGGGACGCCCGGATGGCGCTGCCCTGGGCAGCCGTGTACGTCGCGCTCGACATCGACATCGAGCAGCACGCCAATCTGTGGTGGTACCGGAACGACGACATCGAGGGCTTCTACGCCGGCCTGCGCGCCGGCGCGGACACCGCTTCCGGGGGCATGGACACGGCCGACTTCCTCTTCGCCTCGTTCGCCTCCGGCAAGGACCCCGTCACCCCGCGGATCTGCCCGCCGGGCCACTCCAACTTCCAGCTGATGACGCTGTGTCCCCCCGGTTTCGAGCGCTGGGGTGTCACGGCGGGCCCGGCCGACGGCGAGAAGTACCGCCGCAACCCGGTGTACCGGGCGGAGAAGGCCCGGCTCACCGAGGCCGTGCTGGACGCGGCCGAGGAGGCGCTCGGACCGTTCCGGAGCCACATCACCCATCTGGAGACCGCGACGCCGCTCACCCACGAGCGGTACACGCACTCCACCGGCGGCACCCCGTTCGGGATGGCGCACTGGGGCGCCGCCGGGGCCCGGCCCGACACGGCGACCTTCGTCGAAGGCCTGTACGTCACCGGCGCCAACACCCGCTACGGAAACGGCATCACCGGTTCGGCGGTCAGCGGCATCGCCTGCGCCGGCCAGATCCTGGGCCGCCGCCTGATGCACGAAGTGCACAGCGGCGCCACCCTGGGCGACCCGGCGGCGCTGCCCGAGCGCCGCGCGGACTGGGACCCGCTGGAGGTCTCCCGCGGCGACGAGGACCGGCTCGTCCGCACGGGGCCGGGACTCGGTCCCGCCCTGGAGAAGAGCCGATGAGCCTGACTCCGAAAGTGGCCGTCGTCACCGGTGCCACCAGTGGCATCGGCCTGGCGGTCACCCGCGCGCTCGCCGCCCGCGGCCACCAGGTCTTCCTGTGCGCGCGCACCGCCCGCACCGTCGCGGCCACGGTCAGGGAGCTCCAGGCGGAGGCTCTGGACGTGGACGGGACGGCGGGCGACGTCCGCGACCGCGACGACATCCGGCGCGTGGTGCGGCACGCCGTCGACCGCTTCGGCCCGGTCGACGTCCTGGTGAACAACGCGGGCCGCTCCGGCGGCGGCAGCACCGCGGAGCTCACGGACGAGCTGTGGTTCGACGTGATCGACACCAATCTCAACAGCGTCTTCCTGATGACCCGCGAGGTGCTCACCGCCGGAGGCATGCGCGCCAAGAAGCGCGGCCGGATCATCAACATCGCGTCCACCGCCGGCCGGCGGGGCGACGTCCTCGACGCCCCCTACTCGGCCTCCAAGCACGGCGTCATCGGCTTCACCCAGGCGCTCGGCAACGAACTGGCGCCCACCGGCATCACCGTCAACGCCGTCTGTCCGGGGCACGTCGAGACACCCACGGGCCGGCGGATCCGGCAGGAGTACGCGGCGGCGTACGGCATCGGCGAAGAAGTGGCCCTGAAGACGTTCCAGTCGAAGATCCCGCTCGGCCGCTACTCCACCCCCGCGGAGGTCGCGGGCCTGGTCGGCTATCTGACCACCGACACGGCCGCGTCCATCACCGCCCAGGCACTCAACGTCTGCGGTGGCCTCGGCACCTCCTGACCACCGCTAGCTCGGGTTGAGACTGATCTCCTGGACACGCTGCGCCGGGGTCTTGCCCACGAGTGCCGTGCGCATGGCGTAGGCCACGTCGTCCGCGGTGACCGGGTGCTTCTTGCCGTCGCCCTTGGTGATCTGAACGCCGTCGAAGACGCCCTCCAGAAGCTGCTCGATCGCCTGCTTGTCGTAGACCTCCACCAGCCGGCCGTCGATCGGCTTCATGGAGAGGATCTTCGGCAGGGACCTCGCCGGGCCGAACTGGATCTGCTTGCCGCCCGCCTTGATCGTGATCAGGCCGGACATCGCCGGCTGGGCGAACTCCCGCATGGCCCGGTCCAGCTCGGCCCGGCCGATCTTCGGGGACCTGGTGACGACGGGCAGCTCCACCGTGTTCGGCCTGCCGGTCTCCACCTGGGCGCGGTAGGCGTCCTTGACCCGGGTCATCGAGCGGACCACGTCGAGCTGCTTGCCCGCCTTGCCCGGTACGGCGACCGCCTTGCCGGGCACGAACTTGATCGTGCCCTCGCTGGCCGTGCCCGAGGTGCCCGCCAGGTCGGCCAGCGCGACGCTCAGCTTCTCCTCGTCGACCGGGATCACCGGCTCGGCGACGCGCTCGCCGCCGAAGAGGGAGCCGATCACGGAGACGGGGTTGTAGTCGCTGCCCGCGGCGCCGCGCACGGTCTCCTGGCTGTCCAGGGCGAGACCGGCCTTGGAGGGCTTCAGCTTCGCCTGCTTGCCGTCGACGGTGAGGACGAGCGGCGTGGCGGCGCGCTTGCCGAGGGCGGTGTCGAGCTTGCCGACCGCCTCCTCCTTCGTGCCGCCGCCGATGTCGACGCCGAGGACGGTGGTGCCCTTCGGTACGTCGGAGTGGTTCATGAGGAGTCCCGCGCCGTACGCCACACCGGCCAGCCCCACGACGCCCACGGCCAGCAGGACCAGCTTGGAGCGGCCCTTCTTCGCGGGAGCGGCAGGGGCGGAGGAGGCGGCGGGCGGCGGTGTGGTCCGGGCGGGGGCGGCCGGGCCGGGGGCCGGGGCCGCCGGCCCGTCCGGGCCGGGGGAGACCGGGTCCGGGACGAAGCGGGCGCCGGCCTGCGGCGGGGCGAACGGCGAGTGCCGCTCCGCCGCCGGGATCACGGGCATGCCACTGGTCAGCGTGTCACCGGAGACGTACTCGCCCGCGGAGGGGCCCGGGGCCGGGTTCTGCGGGGTCAGTACCGCCGTGTCGTCGGTCATGGAGGGCTGGGCCGGGAAACCTGCGACGCCCGGCGGGTGCACGCCGGAACCGGGGCGCGGGCCGGAGCCCAGGAAGGGCGAGCTGCCGGTCATCGGGCCGGTGGTCGGACCCGCCGGACCGACGGCCGGGCCGGTCGGCCCCGCCGGACCGACCGTCGGGCCCAGGGGGCCCGTGGGGCCGGACGGACGCGTGCCGGCGGCGCGGCTGCCCCCGTTCGCGGCCGCGTCACCGGGCGTGCCGCCGGTGGTACGGCGCGGCAGCGGGGCGGCGCTCTGGCGCTGCGGCTCTTCCGGCGTGGAGGGCGTGGAGTACGGGAACTCGGGGCGCTGCCCACCGCCCTGCGGCGCGGCCGGCGCGGCAGCGGCCGGCGACGGAGCGGGCGCGGGCGACGACTTGCGCGGCGCGAACCAGTCGCTGGCCGGCGGCTGCTTGTCCTCGCCGGGACCGGCCTCCTCCCGCGACGGCTCGGCCGCGGTGTCCCGCGACGGCTCGGGCGGGCGGGACGTGGCACCCGTGCGCTCGGCCTTCACGGGCGAGGAGGGCGGCTCCGCGTCGCCCACGGGCGTACGCACGACGACCGGGGGGATCGGCCGCGATCCGGGGATGTTGATCCGGATGCGGGTGGTCAGCGTGGTCTCGGTCCTGGGCTCGTCCGGCTCCGCCCCCGCGGCGGCCCCGGCAGTCTCCTCCGGAGCGTCCTGCCCGGGGTGCGGCGACGGATACTGGCGGGATCCGTACGGCGGCGTCCCCGAGGGGTACGCGGCTCCGCCACGCCCCTGGGGGCCGGAGGACGAACTGTCAGTTTCACGACTCAAGGCAGGTTCTCCCGGTTAGCTCCGCTCGCCCGCTCTTACCCTGTACTGCGGGAGGCCCGGCGGCGCGCACCACCATACTGGCCGCCGCCGACAGGCGCCCCGCGCCCAGGGTGGCTAAGGGCCCGACGGCCGCGCGGGCACGGCCGGTTCACGGACTCAACTAGTACGTCATTTGCCAAGTCGGGCGCGGCCCGCAGGCGGCCGCGGCAGTTCCGTCATCGTGGCGCAGATCACAGCGACGGCCATCCCGCCCAGCAGGTAGGCGTACGAGACCGCGGAGCCGCCGACGAGCAGATCGCCCTCGGGACGGCTGACGGTCAGCAGGACGACGGCCACGAGCCATCCGGCGGCGGACGCGCCGACACCGGCCTTCGTGCCCGTGGCGTACAGGGAGCCGTAGAAGACGCCCGCCGCCGCGAGCAGCGCCAGCAGCAGGCCGCCGGGGAACCAGGCCGCGTGGACGAGTACGCCCGCCGCGCCCGTGAGCGCGCCCAGGACGACGAGGAGGAGGTAGGCGGCGGTGCGGCCCGGGGTCACGAGTCCACTCCCGCGAAGAGATCCGTCTCACGTCCGCCGGCGGCGCGTTCACCGCGTACCAGCTCGTAGAACTCCGTGACGAGGACGGGCTGGCCCAGGTGGTTGGAGAGGGCGAAGAAACCGTCCTCCACCGTGATCTGGGTGGCGTGCGCGCGCATCGCGGCGGTCTTGGCCCCGGCGTACGGCGCGCCGTCGATCTCCGTGGTGATCCGCGCGTCGTCGACGACTCCGGGGATGTCGTCCACGGCGGCGGTGCCCGGGAAGCTCACCGCTGCCGCGCGCAGGCGGGCGAAGCCGTCCTCCGCGTAGGTGCGCGGCACGCGGTTCCAGTAGATCTTGGCGATGGTGTGCGGCGCCCCGAGGTCCGGGCGGAAGTCCGGGTCGGCCGCGAGGTCGGCCGCGCGCATCGCGACGCGGTGGGCCTGGATGTGGTCCGGGTGTCCGTAGCCGCCGTCCGGGTCGTAGGTGACGAGGACCTGCGGGCGTACGGAACGGACCACCTCGACGAGGTACGCCGCCGCCTCGTCCACCGGCGCGGCCCAGAAGGCGCCCTCGCGGTGGTTCTGCGGGACGCCCATCATCCCGGAGTCGCGGAAGCGGCCGGGGCCGCCGAGGAAGCGGTGGTCGGTGACCCCCAGTTCCTTCATCGCGGCGGCCAGTTCGGCGATGCGATGGGCGCCGAGGGTGTCGTCGCGGTCGGCGGCCAGGTGCGCGAGGGCGGGCGGGATGACCTCGCCCTCCTCGCCGAGGGTGCAGGTCACCAGGGTGACCCGGGCGCCCTCGGCGGCGTACTTGGCCATGGTGGCGCCGTTGTTGATCGACTCGTCGTCCGGGTGCGCGTGCACGAGGAGCAGACGACGGGCTGGGTGGTCCTGGTCCGTCATGGGACCACCCTACGAGCCCCGCTCAGAACTTGATGCCCCCGATCATCCCTGCCACGTTCGTGGTCAGTTCGTTGATGGTGGGAGCGATGGAGGAACTGGCGAGATAGAAGCCGAGCAATACGCAAACCGCCGCATGTCCGGCCTTCAGTCCCGATTTCCGGACCATCAGGATGACGATGATCGCCAACAGCACTACCGCCGAAATCGAGAGTGCCACGGCGGTTCACCTCCACTTACTCGGGCCGAAACGGGCATGCGGACAGCTCCCGGCAAGTTCATACCCACCAGGCGCTACGGATCATAACTATCCGTGTGTACGCATTGTTCGGTGCACGGCAGCACGAGGGGCGCATGAAGTGACGTCGCGAGCGGTAGCTTCGGGCATATGACGACGAATCAACTCTCCTTCCCCCGGCAGCACGCCAGGACTCAGCGCTTCTCCCTCGGGGCACCCCGCGCGTTCACGGTGTCGCCCGACGGGGCCCGCGTGGTGTTCCTCCGTTCTTCGTCCGGCACCGACCGCGCCCACCGGCTCTGGGTGCTCGATCTGGAGGGGGGCGCGCAGGAGCGCGTCGCCGCGGATCCCGGACAGCTCCTCGGCGGCGCCGCCGAGGAGCTGTCGGCGCAGGAGAGGGCGCGGCGCGAGCGGAGCCGGGAGGGGTCCGCGGGCATCGTGTCGTACGCCGTGGACACGGCGGTCGAGCTGGCCGCGTTCGCGCTGTCGGGGCGGCTGTTCGCGGCCGAGCTGCGGGCCGGCACCGCCCGCGAGCTGCCCGCCGCGGGGCCGGTTCTCGACCCCCGGCCGTCGCCGGACGGGCTGCGTGTCGCGTACGTCGCCCAGGGCGCCCTGCGGGTGATCGGCGCGGAGGGCGACGGCGACCGGGCGCTCGCCGAGCCGGAGGACGAGGGCACGACGTACGGCCTGGCGGAGTTCGTGGCGGCCGAGGAGATGGGCCGCTCGCGCGGCTTCTGGTGGTCGCCGGAGTCGGACCGGCTGCTGGTCGCCCGCGCGGACGACGCGGCCGTGGCGCGCTGGTGGATCTCGGATCCGGCCAACCCGCACAGCGAGCCCGCGCGGGTCGCGTACCCGGCGGCGGGGACGCCCAACGCCGAGGTGCGGCTCTTCCTGTACGGGGTGGACGGCCGGGAGCGCACGGAGGTGGTGTGGGACCGTGCGAGGTATCCGTACCTGGCACGGGTCCACTGGTCGGACGCGGGCGCGCCGTTGCTGCTGGTGCAGGCGCGGGACCAGCGCAGCCAGGTGTACCTGGCGGTGGACACCGGGACCGGTGCGACGCGGACCGTGCACGTGGACGAGGACCCGGTGTGGCTGGATCTTTTCGACGGGGTGCCGGTCTGGGCCCCGGACGGACGGCTCGTACGGATCGCGGACGAGGGCGGGGCGCGGGTGCTGGCCGTCGGCGACCGGACGCTGACCGGGCCGCAGTTGCAGGTGCGGGCGGTGCTGGACGTGTCGGACGGCGATGTGCTCGTGTCGGCCTCGGCGGGCCCGGAGGCCGCTGCCGCGGAGACCGGCGAGGTGCATGTCTACCGGGTCGGCGAGCTGGGCGTGGAGCGCCTCTCGGAGGGGCCGGGCGTGCATTCCGCGGTGCGGTCGGGCGGGGTGACGGTGCTGGCTTCGGCGTGCGCGGAGAGCAGCGGCACGGTGGTGCGGGTGGTGCGCGACGGCAAGCAGGAGGCCGTGGTCGCGTCGTACGCCGAGGAACCCGTGCTGCGCGCCCGCGTGCGGCTCGTCGAGGGGGGCGCGCGGCGGATTCCGTGCGCCGTCCTGCTCCCGGCGGGCTACACGGAGGAGGACGGCCCGCTTCCGGTGCTGATGGATCCGTACGGAGGACCGCACGCCCGGCGCGCCGTCGCCGTCCACAACGCCCACCTCACCTCGCAGTGGTTCGCCGACCAGGGCTTCGCGGTGGTCGTGGCCGACGGGCGGGGGACCCCCGGCCGCTCCCCCGGCTGGGAGAAGGCCGTCAGGGACGACTTCACGCTCACGCTCGACGACCAGATCGAGGCGCTGCACGCACTGGCCGCGGACTTCCCGCTGGACCTCGCACGGGTCGCGATCCGCGGCTGGTCGTACGGCGGCTATCTGGCGGCCCTCGCGGTGCTGCGCAGGCCCGACGTCTTCCACGCGGGGATCGCGGGCGCGCCCGTGACCGACTGGCGGCTGTACGACACGCACTACACGGAGCGCTACCTCGGGGACCCGGACGCGCAGCCGGAGGTGTACGCCGCCAACTCGCTCGTCACCGACGAGGGGCTGTCCCGGCCGGCCGGCACGCACCGGCCCCTGATGATCATCCACGGCCTGGCGGACGACAACGTGGTGATGGCGCACACGCTGCGGCTGTCGTCGGCGCTGCTCGCCGCGGGGCGGCCGCACGAGGTGCTGCCGCTGTCGGGGGTGACGCACATGACGCCGCAGGAGCAGGTCGCGGAGAATCTGCTCCTGCTCCAGGTGGACTTCCTGCGGCGGTCGCTGGGGCCGAGGTGATCCCCGCCGGCCCCCACCCGGTCGCCGGACGGACCTGGTCCTCCGGGGCCCGGGGCGCGAGTACCCGGCCGGGGGCGACATGGCGGCGCCCCCGGCCGGGCAACGGCACCCGCACGGCCGCACGATGTTCAGTGTCGTCCGTCCACATATCGGTGTGGGGTCGGCCGAGTTGCGCGGCTGTTAACCCGGCCGGCCGTCATCCGACGGGCGCGCCCGGCCCGTCCTCCGCCGGGACGACGTGCTTCTCCTCCGCGAAGTGGCACGCCGAGTCGTGCGCCGCCGGGGAGTCCTCGTCCCGGAAGGCCGCCGGCACCGCCAGTGCCGGCACCTCCAGCGCGCACCGGTCCCACGCCTTCCAGCAGCGCGTGCGGAACCGGCAGCCCGACGGGATGTTCGCCGGCGACGGCACGTCACCGGTCAGGAGGATCCGCTCGCGGTGGTCGCGGGCCTCCGGGTCGGGCACGGGCACGGCGGACAGCAGCGCCTGGGTGTAGGGATGGGTCGGGTGGTCGTAGATCTCGGCGTCCCGGCCGGTCTCGACGATCCGCCCAAGGTACATGACGCCGACCCGGTCGGAGATGTGCCGCACGATCGACAGGTCGTGCGCGATGAAGACGTAGCTGAGGCCGAACTCGCTCTGGAGCTTCTCCAGCAGGTTGACGACCTGCGCCTGGACCGAGACGTCGAGGGCCGACACCGGCTCGTCGGCCACGATGATCTCCGGCTGGAGCGCGAGCCCCCGCGCGATGCCGATGCGCTGGCGCTGGCCGCCGCTGAACTGGTGCGGATAGCGGTGGATGTACTCCGGGTTCAGGCCGACGACGTCCAGGAGCTCCTGGACCTTCTGCCGCCGGCTGCCCCTGGGCGCGACCTCGGGGTGGATCTCGTACGGCTCACCGATGATGTCGCCCACCGTCATACGGGGGTTGAGCGAGGTGTACGGGTCCTGGAACACCATCTGGATGTTGCGGCGCACCGCCTTCAGCGCGCGCCCGGACAGCTTGGTGACGTCCTCGCCCTTGTAGAGGATCGTCCCGGACGTGGGCCGCTCCAGATGGACCAGCAGCCTGGCCAGCGTGGACTTGCCGCACCCCGACTCCCCCACGATGCCGAGCGTCTCGCCCGCCGCCAGGCCGAGGTCGACGCCGTCGACCGCCCTGACCGTGCCGACCTGCTTCCTGAAGAGGACGCCCCGTGTGAGCGGGTAGTGCTTGTGCAGGTCCCGTACCTCCAGGACCGGCTCGGCGCCCCGCCCGGCCGGCTCAGCCATGGAGGGTCTCCGGCCAGAAGTGGCACGCGCTCCCCCGGCCGTCCTCCACCTCGTACAGCGGCGGCACATCGGTGCGGCACACGTCGCGGACCAGCGGGCAGCGGGGGTGGAAGGGGCAGCCGGACGGGATGCGCGTGAGGTTCGGCGGCAGGCCCCTGATCGCGTACAGCTCCCGGCCCTTCTGGTCCAGGCGCGGGATCGAGTCCAGCAGGCCGCGGGTGTACGGGTGGGCCGGCGCCTTGTAGATGTCGTGGACCGGCGCCGTCTCCACGATCCGGCCCGCGTACATGACGGCGATCCTGTCGGCGACGTCCGCGACGACGCCCAGGTCGTGCGTGATGAGGACGAGCCCCATGCCGAGCTCGCGCTGGAGCTCCGCGAGCAGGTCCATCACCTGCGCCTGGACGGTCACGTCGAGAGCCGTGGTGGGCTCGTCGGCGATGATCAGGTCGGGCTCCAGGGCCAGCGCCATCGCGATCATGATGCGCTGGCGCATGCCGCCGGAGAACTGGTGCGGGTAGTCACCGGCCCGCTCCTTCGCCGCCGGGATGCGCACCCGGTCCATCAGCTCGACGGCCTTCGCCTTCGCGTCCTTCCTGGACATCCCCCGGTGGACGGTGAACATCTCGCCGAGCTGGTGGCCGACGGACAGCACCGGGTTGAGGGAGGACAGCGCGTCCTGGAAGATCATGGCCATCTCCCGGCCCCTGACCCCGCGCCGTTCGTCCTCCCTGAGCTTCAGCAGGTCGCGGCCCCGGAAGACGATCTCGCCGCCCGTGATCCTCCCCGGCGGCATGTCGAGGATGCCCATGACCGCCTGCGCGGTGACGGACTTCCCGGAGCCGGACTCGCCGAGCACGGCGAGCGTCTCGCCCTCCGCCACCGCGCAGTCGACGCCGTTGACGGCCTTGGCGACCCCGTCGCGCAGGCGGAACTCCACGTGCAGGTCACGTACTTCGAGCAATGGGCCGGGCATGGCGGGGCTCCTCAGCGCAGCTTGGGATCGAGGGCGTCGCGCACCGCGTCACCGAGCATGATGAACGCGAGCACCGTGACCGCGAGCGCGCCCGCCGGCCAGAGCAGCATGTGCGGGGCGTTGCGGACGTAACTGGAGGCGGCGGAGATGTCGATGCCCCAGGACACGGCGGGCGGGCGCAGGCCGACGCCGAGGAAGGAGAGGGTCGCCTCCAGGGAGATGTACGTACCGAGGGCGATGGTCGCCACGACGATGACCGGCGCGACGGCGTTGGGCGCGACGTGCCGCAGCAGCATCCGTGCGTTGCTCGCGCCGAGCGCCCGCGCCGCCTGCACGTAGTCGTTCTGCTGGACGGTGATGACCGAGCCGCGTGCGATACGGGCGATCTGCGGCCAGCCGAGCAGCACGATGAAGCCGATCACCGGCCAGACGGTGGTGCTGGTGACGACGGAGAGGAAGACGAGGCCGCCGAGGACGACGGGGATGCCGAAGAAGACGTCGGTGATGCGGGACAGCAGCGCGTCCCAGCCGCCGCCGAAGAAGCCGGCGAGGCCGCCCAGGGCGCTGCCGAGGAGGGCCACCCCGAGGGTGGAGCAGACGCCGACCGTCACCGACGTCCTGGCGCCGTACACGGTGCGTGTGTAGACGTCGCAGCCCTGGCCGTCGAAGCCGAAGGGGTGGCCGGGCTGGGAGCCTTCCTGGGCCCTGCCGAGGTCGCAGTGGAGGGGGTTGCCGCTCGCGATCAGGGACGGCCAGAGCGAGATGACGACGAGGAAGACGATGACGAGCCCGGAGACGACGAAGACCGGATTGCGGCGCAGGTCCCGCCAGGCGTCGGACCACAGGCTCCGCGGCCTGCCGGCGGGGTCCGGGTCCTGCGGGCCCCCGGGCCCCTCCTCCAGCGCCCGGCCCTCGTCCGGGGCGAGATCCGTCGCGCCGCCGGCTCCGGCCTCCGAGACCGCCGCGTCGGGACCGTAGGGGGGCTCAGGCATAACGGATCCTCGGGTCGAGTACGGCGTACAGGAGGTCGACGATCAGATTCGCCAGCAGGAAGACCAGCACCAGGACGGTCACGAAGCCGACGACGGTCTGGGAGCTCTGCCGGACGATGCCCTGGTAGAGCTGGTAGCCGACGCCGTGGATGTTGAAGATCCGCTCGGTGACGATGGCGCCGCCCATGAGGGCGCCCACGTCCGTACCGATGAAGGTGACGACGGGGATCAGCGAGTTGCGCAGGAGGTGGCGCGAGACCACGCGGCGCCTGGGCAGGCCCTTGGCGACGGCCGTGCGGACGTAGTCGGCGCGGGCGTTCTCGGCGACGGAGGTCCTGGTGAGGCGGGTGACGTACGCCAGGGAGACCGAGGCCAGGACCAGGCCGGGGACCAGCAGCTCGTCGACCGTGGCCATGGGCGGGACGGCCGGCTCGATGATCCCCCACTTCACGCCGAGCAGCAGCTGGAGCAGCAGGCCGGTGACGAACGTCGGGACCGAGATGACCACGAGCGTCACGAGCAGGACACCGGTGTCGGCGGGGCGGCCGCGGCGCAGGCCGGTGAGCACGCCGAGGCTGATGCCGATCACCACCTCGAACACGACGGCGACGGCGGCCAGCCGGACGGTCACGGGGAAGGCCGTCCCCATCAGCTCGGTGACCTTCTGGCCGTTGAAGGCGGTGCCGAAGTCGCCGGTGAAGACGTTGCCCATGTACGTCGCGTACTGCTGCCACACGGGCTGGTCGAGGCCGAACTCCGCGCGGAGCCGGGCGGCGGTCGCGGGGTCGCACTGCCGGTCGCCGCAGAGCCCCGCGACGGGGTCGCCCATGACGTTCACCATCAGGAAGATCAGCAGTGTGGTGCCGAAGAAGACCGGGATCATCTGCAGCAGACGCCGGATCACATAACGTCCCATGAAGGGCTCCTCGGAAGGGGGGCGCCTACGTCCGGCCCGGTGTCAGCCCACCGTGATCTCGTCGTAGACGGGGACGCTGAAGGGGTTCAGGGCCACGTTCGAGATCCGGTCGGAGTAGCCGGCGCTGCCGTTCTGGTACCAGAGCGGGATGGCGGCCATCTCGTCGCGTACGACCTCCTCGGCGTCCTTGAACTTCTCGGCCGCCCGGACCGGTTCGGCCTCGGCGTTGGCCTCGTCGACGAGCCGGTCGAACTCCTCGTTGGACCACTTGCCGTCGTTGGACGAGGCGTTCGTGTAGTAGAGCGGCTGGAGGAAGTTCTGGATCAGCGGGTAGTCCATCTGCCAGCCGGCCCGGAAGGGGCCCGTCATCTTGTGGGCGGTGATCTCGTTGCGGAAGTCGGCGAAGGTGCCGACGGGGTTGCCCGTGCACGCCCTGTCGTTCCCCAGCGCGTTGTTGATGCTGTTGCAGACGGCGTCGACCCACTCCCGGTGGGAGCCGGTGTCCGCGTTGAACGTGAGCCGCAGCGTGCCGCCGGGAATGCCGCCGCCCTCTTCGACCAGCCTTTTCGCCTCGGCCGCGTCGAACTCGCACGCATCGCCGCACAGCCCGTCGTCGAAGCCGCCCTCCTCCTTGAGGACCGGGGAGGTCCAGTCCTTGGCGGGGGTGCGGGTCTTCTGGAAGATCGTGTCGGTGATCTGCTGCCGGTCGATCGCCATGGACAGGCCCTTGCGGACCTTCTCCATGCCGTCGGCGTTCCACCGCTTGTCGTAATAGGGGAAGGCGAGGGTCTGGATGATGCCGGCCGGGGTGTTGATGTAGCGGTCGCCGAGGTCGGCCCGGACGTTCCTGAGCTGGGAGGCCGGTACGTCGTCGAGGAGGTCGAGGTTGCCCGCGGTGAGGTCGGTGTACGCGATGGTGTTGTCGGTGTAGACCTTGAGGTCCACGCCGTCGTTGCGCGCCTTGTCCTCACCGGGGTACTGGTCCCACTTGCGCAGGCTCATCATCGAGCCCCTGGTGTACGACTCGACGGTGTACGGGCCGTTGCCGACGGGCTTGGCCAGCCAGGCGTCGTGGTCGTCGAAGAACGCCCTGGGCAGCGGCGCGAAGGCGTTGTAGCCGAGGGTCTCGGGCCAGGTGGAGAACTTCTGGGTGAGCCTGACGGTGAAGGTCCTGTCGTCCTTCACCTTCAGGCCGGAGAGGGTGCCGGCGGTGGCCTCGCCCTTCTCGGGGTGGACCTTGTCGTAGCCCTCGATGTAGGTGAAGAAGTAGGCGTTGCGCTGGTTGTTCTTCAGGTGCGCGCCGTAGTTCCAGGCGTCGACGAAGGACTTGGCGGTGACCTTCTCGCCGTTGCTGAACGTCCAGCCGTCCTTGACGGTGACGGTGAAGTTCCGCGAGTCGGTGGTGTCGATGCTCTCGGCCAGCCAGTCCTGGGCCTCACCGGTCTTCGGGTCGTACCGCTTGAGGCCGCGGAAGAGCATGTCGAGGACCTTGCCGCCCTGCACCTCGTTGGTGTTCGCGGGCTCCAGCGGGTTCGGCGGGTCGCCCCAGGACGAGCTGACCACTCCTGACGCACCGCCACCGCCGTTGCCACCGCCGCCGCAGGCCGTCGCCGCGAGGGCGGCGGCCAGGGCACATGCCGCCCACTTGGCGTGCGTGGCTCCGCGCATGGAGTCCCTCCTGAGGTCCTTGGGTCTCACGTAGCACCCATATCACCCCAGAGCCGCACATACCGCACTTCAACCGCGCCCGTTCGCGCGGCGGACGCGGGCACGCGCCGAAAAGCGGGGGCGCCCCGGGCCGTGATGGCCCGGGGCGCCCCCGTGTGCGTACGGCCGAGCAGCGTCACGCCGCGTGGACGACGTCCTTCTCCTCGGCGAAGTGACACGCCGACTCGTGCGCCGCCGGGGTGTCCGAGGACGCGAAGCGCTCGGGGACCGCCAGCAGCGGGACCTCCTCGGCGCACTTGTCCTGCGCCTTCCAGCAGCGCGTACGGAACCGGCAGCCGGACGGCGGGTTCGCCGGGGACGGGACGTCGCCGGTGAGGATGATCCGCTCGCGGCCCTCGCGGGCGTCCGGGTCGGGGACCGGGACCGCCGACAGCAGCGCCTGGGTGTAGGGGTGCGTCGGGTGGTCGTAGATCTGCACGTCCGTACCGATCTCGGCCATCTTGCCGAGGTACATGACGCCGACCCGGTCCGAGATGTGCCGGACGATCGACAGGTCGTGCGCGATGAAGAGGTAGGACAGGTTGAACTCGTCCTGGAGCTTCTCCATCAGGTTGATGACCTGCGCCTGGACGGACACGTCCAGCGCCGACACCGGCTCGTCGCAGATGATGATCTCCGGCTGGAGCGCCAGGCCGCGGGCGATGCCGATGCGCTGGCGCTGGCCGCCGGAGAACTGGTGCGGATACCGGTTGATGTACTCCGGGTTCAGGCCCACGACGTCCAGGAGCTCCTGGACCTTGCGGCGCCGGTCGCCCTTGGGCGCGACCTCCGGGTGGATGTCGTACGGCTCACCGATGATGTCGCCCACCGTCATACGGGGGTTGAGCGAGGTGTACGGGTCCTGGAACACCATCTGGATGTTGCGGCGCACCGCCTTCAGCGCGCGCCCGGACAGCTTGGTGATGTCCTGGCCCTTGTAGAAGACCTCGCCGGCGGTCGCCTTCTCCAGCGTCATGAGGAGCTTCGCGACGGTGGACTTGCCACAGCCGGACTCCCCCACGATGCCGAGCGTCTCGCCCTGGTAGAGGTCGAAGGAGATCCCGTCGACCGCCTTGACCGCACCGACCTGCTTCTTGAACAGGATCCCCTGCGTCAGCGGGAAGTGCTTGACCAGGTTGCGCACCTGGAGGATCGGCTCCCCGCGCTCGACCGGGGCCTCGATCGCCGCCACCGCCTCCTCGGTGCTGGCGGCGTCGACGGTCTCGACCGCGGTGACGTTGGGGGTCGCGTCCACGGCAGCCTCGTCGTTCTTCTTCAGCTCAGCCATGGATCTGCTCCTTCCAGAAATGGCACGCACTGCGGCGCCCCGGCAGCTCGCCGCCGTCCCGCTCGGTGACGGACAGCAGGGCCGGGACGTCCGTACGGCAGATGTCCTGCGCCTTCGGGCAGCGCGGGTTGAAGGCGCAGCCGGACGGGATCTTCAGCAGGTTGGGCGGCAGGCCCTTGATCGCGTAGAGCTCCTGGCCCTTCTGGTCCAGGCGCGGGATCGAGTCCAGCAGACCACGGGTGTACGGGTGCGCGGGGCGCTTGTACAGCTCGTGGACCGGGGCGGTCTCGACGATCCGGCCCGCGTACATGACCGCGATCTTGTCCGCGACGTCGGCGACGACGCCGAGGTCGTGGGTGATCAGGATCAGGCCCATGTTGTACTCGCGCTGGAGCTCCGCGAGCAGGTCCATCACCTGCGCCTGGACGGTCACGTCGAGAGCCGTGGTGGGCTCGTCGGCGATGATCAGGTCGGGCTCCAGGGCCAGCGCCATCGCGATCATGATGCGCTGGCGCATGCCGCCGGAGAACTGGTGCGGGTAGTCGTCGACCCGCTCCTTCGCCGCCGGGATGCGCACCCGGTCCATCAGCTCGACGGCCTTCGCCTTCGCGTCCTTCTTGGACAGGCCCTGGTGGACACGGAACATCTCGCCGAGCTGGTAGCCGACGGACAGCACCGGGTTGAGGGAGGACAGCGCGTCCTGGAAGATCATCGCGATCTTCTGGCCGCGGATCTTGCGCCGCTCCTCGTAGCCCATGGTCAGCATGTCCTCGCCGCGGAAGAGGATCTCTCCCTGCGGGATGCGGCCGGGCGGCATGTCGAGGATGCCCATGATGGCCTGCGCCGTCACGGACTTGCCGGAACCGGACTCGCCGAGCACGGCGAGGGTCTCGCCGGCGGAGACGCTGTAGTTGACGCCGTTGACGGCCTTGACGACGCCGTCGCGGGTCTTGAACTCCACGTGCAGGTCACGGACGTCGAGCAGCGGTCCGCCGCCGTCCGTCGAACCTCGGGACGCGGGAACGTCCGCCGTCTTGTCGAT
Organism: Streptomyces altiplanensis; assembly: GCF_053591575.1. Classification (NCBI taxonomy): domain Bacteria; kingdom Bacillati; phylum Actinomycetota; class Actinomycetes; order Kitasatosporales; family Streptomycetaceae; genus Streptomyces; species Streptomyces altiplanensis. The sequence continues at coordinate 32,984 of NZ_JBSFUB010000029.1, forward strand.
GATGGTCATGTACGTACGCCTCCCTCAGCGCAGCTTGGGGTCGAGGGCGTTGCGTACCGCATCGCCGAGCATGATGAAGGCCAGGACGGTGATCGACACCATGATCGACGGGATGATCAGGACGTAGGCCGCGTTGCGCAGCTGCTCCTGGCCCGACGAGATGTCGACGCCCCACGAGACGGTCGGCTCCGCGAGACCGATGCCCAGGAAGGACAGCGTGGCCTCGGCCGAGATGTAGCCGCCGAGCGCGATGGTGGCGACCACGATCACCGGGGCGATCGCGTTGGGCAGGATGTGCCGGAGCAGGATGCGGGAGGTGGAGGCGCCGAGCGCCTTCGCCGCCATCACGTAGTCGGCCTGCTTGATGGTGATGACCGAGCCCCGGGCGACACGGGCGATCTGGGTCCAGCCCAGGAACGCGAGCGCCAGGATCACGACCCAGACGTGCCGCTGCTCGAAGGAGGTCAGCACCACCATCGCGCCGAGGATGAAGGGGATGCCGAAGAAGATGTCCGTGACGCGGGACAGCAGCGTGTCGATCCAGCCGCCGAAGTAACCGGCGAGCATGCCCGTCACCGTACCGATGACGGTGACGAGGAGAGTGACGAAGACACCGACGGCGATCGACGCCCGGGCGCCGTAGATGACGCGGGCGTAGATCGAGCGGCCCTGGACGTCGTAACCGAACCAGTCCTCGGCGAAGAGGTTCCCCCAGTTCGGCTTCTGGAGGTAGTGCTTGGCGAGGTCCGCGTGCCGGGGGTCGGCGCTGGTGAACAGGCCCGGGAAGGCGGACATGGTCAGCAGGAACACGATCAGGATCGCCGAGACCACGAACAGCGGGTTGCGCCGCAGGTCGTGCCAGGCGTCGGACCACAGACTGCGCGGCTTCTCGGCCTTGGCCGCGTCGGCGGCCTTGACCTGCGCGTCGGGTGCGACCGGTGTCCCGTTCTTGACGGTGGCTTCGAGCGCCTCAGGCATAACGGATCCTCGGGTCCAGGACCGCGTAGAGCAGGTCGACGAGCAGGCTGGCGACGAGATACACGACCACGATGAGGGTGACGATGCCCACCACGGTGGAGCCCTCACGCGACTTCAGCGCGCCGAAGACGGCGTAACCGACGCCCTGGACGTTGAAGATGCCCTCGGTGACGACCGCGCCGCCCATCAGGGTGCCGATGTCGGTGCCGAGGAAGGTGACCACGGGGATCATGGAGTTGCGCATCAGGTGGACGCCCACGATGCGCCGGCGGGGCAGGCCCTTCGCCACGGCGGTGCGCATGTAGTCGGAGCGCAGGTTCTCCGCGACCGAGGTGCGGGTGAGCCGGGCGACGTACGCGAGGGAGAGCGAACCCAGGACCACGGCGGGCAGGATCAGCTCGTGCGACTCCGCCAGCGCGCTCACGTTCGGTTCGACCCAGCCCAGCTGGTGGGCGAAGAAGTACTGGGCGAGGAAGCCGAGTACGAAGGACGGAACGGAGATCAGCAGGAGCGTCACCACCAGCAGTCCCCGGTCCCGGAAGGTGTCGGCCTTCAGGCCGGCCAGGACACCCATGGCGATGCCGACGATCGCCGTGAAGGCGAAGGCGAACAGGGCCAGCCGGACCGTGATCGGGAACGCGTCCCCGATCACCTCGGCGACGGGGCGCTGGGTGGCGATCTGGGTACCGAAGTCGCCCTGGAACAGGCCGGTCAGGTAGTTCCAGTACTGCTGCCAGATCGGCAGATCGAGCCCGAGGTCCTTCTTCATCTGGGCGATCTGTGCCTGGTCCACGGCCTGCTCGCCGGCGAGCGCGCGCACGGGGTCACCGGGCAGGGCGTACATCATCAAAAAGACCAGCAAGGTTGACCCGATGAAGACCGGGATCATCTGGAGCAGTCGCCGCGCGACATAACGCCCCATGTTTGCCTCCGTGTGGATAACTGTGGCCGGGGGCCGCTTCCTGATCGAGGAAGCGGCCCCCGGGCCTACCGCCGGTGCGGTGGCGGGTACTGACCGGATGAGGGGTGGTCAGCGAGCGGACTACTTCTTGACGGTGACGCCGGTAACTTCGAGGTCACCGTGGAAGTCGACCTCGACGTTGTCGACAGCCTCCGAGTGCCCGCCGTTGATGCGGTACTGCCACAGCGGGATGGCCGGCATCTTCTCCAGCACCAGCTTCTCGGCCTCCTGGTAGAGCTTGATCGACTCTTCCAGGGACTTGGCGTTGTCGCCCTTCTTGAACGCGGCGTCGACCTCCTTGTCGGAGAACTTGCCGTTGTTCGCCTCGGCGGTGGTGCCGTACAGCTCGCGCATGAAGTTGGCGTTCACCGGGTAGTCGGCGACCCAGCCACCACGGTAGAAGGACTTGACTTCCTTGTTGTCACGGGCCTCCAGGTCGGTCTGGAAGTCCGGCTTCGCGTCCGGGAGGCACTCGACCCCGGTGGAGTTGCGGATGGACTCGCAGACCGCGGTCACCCACTCCTTGTGGCCGCCGTCGGCGTTGTACTGGATCCAGATCTTGTTGCCCGGAACGCCGCCGCCCTCGGTGACGAGCTTCTTCGCCTTGGCCGCGTCGAACGTGAAGACGTCCGTGTCGAGCTTCTGGTTGCCCTGGACACCGAGGGGCGTGAAGCTCGTGGCCGGCGTGCGCGTGCCGTTGAGCACCGTCTTGGTGATCGTCTCGCGGTCGATGCCCATCGACAGACCCTGCAGGACCTTCGGGTCGATGTCCTTGAAGGTCTTGCTGTAGAAGGTCGGGACGAGCGACTGGATCGCCGCGTACTCCTGGTCGATCGCGCGGTCGCCCAGGTCCTGCTTGTACTTCGGCAGGTCCTTCGGGCCGATCTGGCGGATCATGTCCAGGTTGCCGGAGAGCAGGTCCTGGTACGCGGCCTCGACGGTCGCGTAGTTCTTGAAGAGGACACCCTTGTTCTGGGCCTTGTTCGGACCCTGGTAGTCCGGGTTGGCCTTGACCTGGATGAGCTTCTTGCGGTCCCACTTCTCGAAGATGTAGGGGCCGTTGCCGACGGGCTTCAGGCCGAACGCCTTCGGGTCGCCGTAGAACGTCTTGGGCAGCGGGGCCCAGGTCGTGTAGCCGAGCTTGTACTCGAAGTACGGAACCGGCTTCGACAGCTCGATGGTGAACGTGGTGTCGTCCACGGCCTTGAGGCCGGACATCTTGTCGGCCTTCGGCGCACCCTTGGCCGGGTGGACGTCCTCGTAGCCCTTGATGTCCTCGAACCAGAAGGCGTTCTGCTGCTTGTTCTCGACGTTGGCGTACCAGTTCCAGGCGTTGATGTACGACTCGGAGGTGACAGCCTCGCCGTTGTGGAACTTCCAGCCCTTCTTGAGCTTGACCGTCCACGTCTTCGAGTCGGTCGTCTCGATCGACTCGGCGTTCGTGTAGACGATCTGGCCCTTGGCGTCGAAGTCCAGGAGCTGAGTGAACAGCGACTGGATGACGTAGCTGCCGAGCGTCTCGTTCGTGTCGGCCGGGATCAGCGGCTTCTGCGGCTCGCCGACGTCGATGGAGACGTAACCGGCGGGCTTGCCCTTCTCCTTGGCCTCCGTGTCGCCGCTGTCCGAGCCACCGCACGCCGTTGCCGACAGAGCCACGACTATCGCACCTGCGACCCACTTGGCGCTCTTGGCACCACGCATGGGTTCCTCCTCATGAGTCCACTGATCACTACAAGAGGGGTAAGCAGACGGTCGCCGACACCCCTGACGGCGATGAGTCGCATGTACCCCGAGTGTGCTCGTGAGTCGGCACTCCCCACAGTGCGTGACCCATTGACCCGAGCTCAATGGAGCCAACTATTAAGTAACACCGACCCGTAAACCACACCTAAAGGGTCTCGTTTTGACAACATCGACCGGGCCCACCTGCCCGAAATCCGGACAAAATGATCTCAGACAGACACCCCCGAAACGGACTGTTAACGCAGCTTCCGGAGAGCAACGACCGATAACCGGACGCACCCGCCCCTAAATCCGCTTGACGGCGAAGATCATAAGTGCGTGTCGGTTCCAGGATCCTGACGCACCGAAGGCCGGTTGCCGTCCTTCCCCGCGGGGAGTGACGGCAACCGGCCTTCGGTGTCTCAGTACGTCAGTACGTCAGTACGTCAGTACGTCAGCGCTTGGCGCGCGAAGCCGTGCGGCCGCGCTCCTTCTGGTCCAGGACGACCTTGCGGATACGCACGGTCTCCGGGGTCACCTCGATGCACTCGTCCTCGCGGCAGAACTCCAGGGACTGCTCCAGGGAGAGCTTGCGGGCCGGGACCACGTTCTCGGTGGTGTCCGCGGAAGCCGCACGCATGTTGGTGAGCTTCTTCTCCTTGGTGATGTTCACGTCCATGTCGTCGGCGCGCGAGTTCTCGCCGATGATCATGCCCTCGTAGACCTCGGTGCCGGCCTCGGTGAAGATGACACCGCGCTCCTGGAGGTTGACCATCGCGAACGGCGTCACCGTGCCCGCGCGGTCGGCGACCAGCGAGCCGTTGTGGCGGGTGCGCAGCTCGCCGAACCACGGCTCGTGGCCCTCGAAGATGGAGTGCGCGATGCCGGTGCCGCGGGTCTGCGTCAGGAACTCCGTACGGAAGCCGATGAGGCCGCGGGACGGGACGATCCACTCCATGCGGACCCAGCCCGAACCGTGGTTCGTCATCGTCTCCATGCGGCCCTTGCGGGTCGCCATGAGCTGCGTGATCGCGCCCAGGTGCTCCTCCGGCGAGTCGATCGTCATGCGCTCGATCGGCTCGTGCTTCTTGCCGTCGATCTCCTTGGTGACCACCTCGGGCTTGCCGACGGTCAGCTCGAAGCCCTCACGGCGCATCTGCTCGACCAGGATGGCCAGCGCCAGCTCACCGCGGCCCTGCACCTCCCAGGCGTCGGGGCGCTCGGTGTCCAGGACGCGCAGCGAGACGTTGCCGACCAGTTCGCGGTCGAGGCGGTCCTTGATCTGACGGGCGGTGACCTTGTGGCCCTTGCCGCCCTTGCCGACCAGCGGCGAGGTGTTGGCGCCGATGGTCATCGAGATGGCGGGCTCGTCGACCGTGATCAGCGGCAGCGCGATCGGGTTCTCGGGGTCGGCCAGGGTCTCGCCGATCATGATGTCCGGGATACCGGCGATGGCGCAGATGTCGCCCGGGCCCGCCTTCTCGGCGGGCTTGCGGGTGAGGGCCTCGGTCATCATCAGCTCGGTGATGCGGACGTTGGACATCGTGCCGTCACGCTTGATCCAGGCGACGGTCTGACCCTTGCGCAGCTCGCCCTGCTCCACGCGGCACAGCGCGATGCGGCCGAGGAAGTTGTCGGCGTCGAGGTTGGTGACGTGCGCCTGAAGGGGGGCGGTCTCGTCGTACTCGGGGGCCGGGACGTGCTGGAGGATCGTGGAGAAGAACGGCTCCAGGTTCTCGCTGTCGGCCGGGACGGTGCCGTCCTCCGGCTTGGTCAGCGAGGCGACGCCGTCACGCGCGCAGGCGTAGACGATCGGGAACTCGATCTGGTCCTCGTCCGCATCCAGGTCCAGGAACAGGTCGTAGGTCTCGTCGACGACCTCGGCGATCCGGGAGTCCGGGCGGTCGGTCTTGTTGATGCAGAGGATGACCGGCATCTTCGCGGCGAGCGCCTTGCGGAGCACGAAGCGGGTCTGCGGCAGCGGGCCCTCGGAGGCGTCGACCAGCAGGACGACCGCGTCGACCATCGACAGGCCGCGCTCGACCTCACCACCGAAGTCGGCGTGGCCGGGGGTGTCGATGATGTTGATCGTGATGGCGTCGCCGCCGTCCTTCGGGTGGTACTTGACCGCCGTGTTCTTGGCCAGGATCGTGATGCCCTTCTCACGCTCCAGGTCGTTCGAGTCCATCATGCGGTCGTCGAGCGACTCCGCGGCGTGTGCGGCGAAGGCACCGGCCTGCTTGAGCATGGCGTCGACCAGGGTGGTCTTGCCGTGGTCGACGTGGGCGACGATGGCTACGTTACGGATGTCGTGGCGCGTGGGCATGGGTGACTTGCGCTTCTCTCGATCGTGGGATCGGGCGTCGTATTCGGTTCGTTTCCTCATACGCCCGCCGGGCGGTCGCGCCACGGCTACCCCCCATGGTACGGGGAGCGAACCGCGCGGGCTTCCCGGGCGATCGGTACCGGCCCCGCGCGAGGGCTCCGGGCGGTCCGGTGAAGCTGTGTCGGGGGGTGTGTTCGGGCCCTGCGTGGAAGCCCTGCGCGGAGGTGGGGGTGCGGGGCGGTCCCGGGTCAAGGGGCACCTGCCACTGTGCCCGCCGGCAAGGCCGGCGGGCAAGTGACTTGAGCCAATCCTGAGGGCCCTGACCTGCGAGTTCTCCAGTTCCTTCGGTTTTCTTCGCTACTTCTTCGCTACTTCTTCGAGCGGTCGTCGGTTTCGGCCTTCTTGAAGCCGATGTCCTGGTAGCGCGGGGTGGCGAAGCCGAAGGCGCCCGCGTTGGCGAGGTGGGACCTGACCGCGACGACCTCGGGACGCTGGAAGAGCGGGATGGATCCGGCCGCGGCCCAGATCCGGGCGTCGGTCCGCTTCAGCAGGTCACGGGCGGCTTCCTCGTCCAGCTCCGCCATGGCCTGGTCGAAGAGCTGGTCGATGTGGTCCGTACCGACGCGCGTGTAGTTCTGCTCGACCAGCAGCGACCCGTCGGCGGCCGGCTCCGGTTTGGCGAAGATCGGGCGGGCGTCGGTGGCCGGGTAGGGGGTGGCGGGCCAGGAGTAGAGGGCGAGGTCGTAGTCGCCCGAGGCGATGTGGTCCTTGAAGTAACTCGCGTCGGAGACCTTGCTGATCTCCGTGCGTACGCCGATGCGCTCCAGCATCTGCGAGATCTTGTCGCCGACGGCGCGCAGCGTCTCCGAGCCGGGGCCCGCCGGGAGGACGAAACGCAGGGTCAGCGTCTTGCCGTCCTTGGCGAGCGGGCCCGGGGCGGCGCCGGCGGGGGCCGCGGTGCCGAGCGGGGCGTAGGCGCCGGCGATGCCGCCCTTCTGCCGGCCGTCGGCGCTGTCCTTGGTGCCCGCGTCGGCCTTCGGCCGGTCCACGAAGCGCGCCTGCGCGCGCAGCGCCCGGCTCTGGAGGACCGCGTCGGGCGCCGGGGCCAGGACGTACGTACCGGATTCCGAGCCGTGGGCGCGGCCGCCCGGCTTGGAATCGCTCACGTCCGCGTTCTTCTCGTCACTCTTCTTGTCGCTCTTCTTGTCGCTCTTCTTGCCGCTCTCGTCGTCTCCGACGATGTACATGCCCTCGTCGGCTCCGCTTTCCTTGTTCTTCTCCTTCTTTTCCGCCTTCTTTTCCGCCTCGCTGCCCGCCTTCGCACCGTCCGGCGTCTGCCGCGCCGCGCCGCCGGGCGTCCAGCCCGCGTCCGCGAGCAGCGCCTGCGCGGCCTGGGTGTCCTGGTCGCCGAGGGCGCCGCTGCTGTCGGTGTACCCCTCCTGGCCGGCCAGCGCGAGATGGCTGCCGAGCGGGTGGGCGGGCAGGCCGAGCGGCTTCAGTACGACCTCGGCGAGCGCGCGGCGGTCGAGCGCGCGGGCCACCGCGCGGCGTACGCGGTCGTCGGTGAGCGGACCCGACGTGCCGTTCAGCGCGAGCTGCGTGTAGGCGGGTTCGAGGGACTTGCGGAGGGAGAAGCCGCGCAGCTCGGCCTGCTCGTCGGCGTACTTCCTGATCGCCTCGCGGGACTTCTTGCGGGCCTTCCGCTCGGCCTCGGCCGCCTCCTCGGCGGAGCCGTGGGCGATCGCCCAGGACCTGAGCGCGGAGGCGGGGGTGACGGCGGCTCCGGGGCCGTGGGCCGGCTGCCGCCCCTTGGCGGCGGCGCCCGCCTGCCTGGCGGCCAGGGCCATCCGGTCCGCGGTGCTGCGGCCGACGTCGGCGATGTCGAGCTCGCCGGCGGCGAGCGCGGCGGTGCGCTTGTCGCGCGCCACCGCGCGGAAGACGAGCGTGTCGAGCTTCGCGGCCTTCCCCCACCAGCGGGGATCGCGGACGAGCGTCACCGTGCCGGCCGCGCGGTCCTGGCTCTTGAACCTGAAGGGGCCCGCCGTCGACTTGAGCTTGGCGCGGGCACCGTCGTTGAAGGAGTCGGGACTGCCCGTCACGCTCTTCGGGTAGAGCGGCGTGAAGAGCGAGCGCCAGTCCGCGTAGGGCTTGCCGAAGGTGACCCTGACCTCCAGGTCACTGGCGCCGCGCTCGATCTTCTCGATGCGCTCGTAGCCGGCGTTGCGGGCGGTCCAGTACGCGGTGTCCCTGCCGTTCAGCGCACGCCACTGGGACACGAAGTCCGGCGCCCCGATCTCCCGGCCGTCGCTCCACACCGCCCGCTGGTTGATCTTGTAGAGCACGACCTGCTTGGGCTCGCGCTCGACGACCTCGGCGGACTCCAGGTAGTCGGCGTTGCGCTGCGGGCGTCCGCGCTCGTCGAGGGTGAAGAGCGAGGGGAGCACGGCGCCGGTGATGCGTGTGGTGGAGGCGTCCGCGTCGGCCTGGAAGGCGTTGAGGGTGGCCGGCTTCGTGTCGAGGGCCCAGCGCACCGTGCCGCCGTCGGCCACCTGGTCGCGTCCGGCCGGGGCGATGTCCTGGGGGACCGCCGCCGCCTGCGTCGGGTCGTCGCCCGAGGAGCAGCCGGCCAGTGCGGGGAGCGTGAGCACACCGGCGGTGACGAGCGCGAGGCAGTGGACGGCCCGGGACCGCCGGGGCGTGCGGAGGGATGCCTTCCTGCGGGGTGCCTCCCCGTGGGGGACCTTCCCGCGGGGGACGCCGACGTGGGACATGGCTGGTACCTCCAGGGCCGGCCCGGCCCACACCCTGTCGGAATGGGCCCGGTTTTTCACATTTGGCGGCATATGATGGTGATCACATCTACTACCCTTCAACTGAAAAGGACCCCGCGCGTGAGCCGTCGGCGACACGGCGGCACACCCCCCGAACCCCACCCGTGCGGCCCAACCGAGGGGGCGCACGGGCCGGCGCGCGCCGAGAATCGCTGCACATCCCTTCACAAGGAGGGATGTGACGCGCGACACTCGCAGGCGCATGAGCGTGACCACGCGCCACCGTGGAAATGAGGGCATCCCATGTCCCTGCAGGAAGATCTGGCAGCGGTTCAGCGCTGCCTCGACACTCTGGTCCGGTCGGTCGAACGGCTGGAGAAGCAGGTCGGCGGCGGCAGCCTGGAGATCAGGCGCGTACGCACCGACGCGAGCCACCTCCGCGAGAGCCTCGTCCTGCTGGCCGAGGCCGCCCCCACCCTGCACCCTCCCCAGTCGCGCCCCGACCTGGTCGCCATCTCGGACGACCCGTACAACAGCGCGCTGTGGACGGACTCGGACGACGAGGGCCTCGGCGCCCGCGACCGGCACGCGCCCTAGGGGCACGGCCCCGCAGCGGCACGCGCCGCAGCGGTACGCACCGGCCCGGCCCGCCGCCCGCCCCTGCCCCGTCCCGACTGCCCGCTCCATACGGAGTCCTCGTTGGCCACTGGTACAGAACCCCAGCCCCGCACGGACGTCCCCGGCGCCCATGGCGTCCATGACGTCTCGCGCGCCACGATCGCCGCCCGCCATCTGCGTACGGACCGCTGGTGGCTGGCGCCCGCCGCGACCGCCGCCGGACTGCTCGCCTTCGTCGTGTACTCGACCTGGCGGGCCTTCGCGAACGCCGACTACTACGCGGCGCCCTACGTCTCGCCGTTCTACTCGCCCTGCCTGGCGGAGAACTGCGTGCCGATGAAGGGCGGCCCCAACTGGGAGATCTTCGGCAGCTGGTGGGGCCTGTCCCCCGCCCTGCTGATCCTGGTCTTCCCGCTCGGCTTCCGGCTGACCTGCTACTACTACCGCAAGGCCTACTACCGGGGCTTCTGGGCCTCGCCCCCCGCCTGCGCCGTCGCCGAGCCGCACAAGAAGTACACCGGTGAGACCCGCTTCCCGCTGGTCCTCCAGAACATCCACCGGTACTTCTTCTACGCCGCCGTCCCCGTCGCCGGGATCCTCACCTACGACACCGTGCTGGCCTTCCGCGACGAGACGTACGCATGGGGCCACATGGGCCTGGGCACCCTCGTCTTCCTGGTCAACATCGGGCTGATCTGGGCGTACACCTTCTCCTGCCACTCCTGCCGGCACATCGTCGGCGGCAGGCTCAAGCACTTCTCCAAGCACCCGGTGCGCTACCGGCTGTGGGGCTGGGTCAGCAGGCTCAACGCCCATCACATGGCGCTCGCCTGGGCCTCGCTGGTCAGTGTCGCGCTCGCCGACTTCTACGTGTACCTGCTGGCGTCCGGCGCCTTCGACGACCCGCGGCTGTTCTAGACGACCGGACGACCGGATGAAAGGTGCCCGATGACACAGCTCGAACGGCAGCAGTGGGACGTCGTCGTGGTCGGCGCGGGCGGCGCCGGACTGCGCGCCGCCATCGAGGCGCGGGAGCAGGGGGCCCGTACCGCGGTCATCTGCAAGTCGCTCTTCGGCAAGGCGCACACGGTGATGGCCGAGGGCGGCATCGCCGCGTCCATGGGCAACGTGAACTCTGGCGACAACTGGCAGGTCCACTTCCGCGACACCATGCGCGGCGGCAAGTTCCTCAACCAGTGGCGGATGGCGGAGCTGCACGCGCGCGAGGCGCCCGACCGGGTGTGGGAGCTGGAGACCTGGGGCGCGCTGTTCGACCGCACGCCGGACGGGAGGATCTCGCAGCGCAACTTCGGCGGGCACGAGTACCCGCGTCTCGCGCACGTCGGCGACCGGACCGGCCTGGAGCTGATCCGCACCCTCCAGCAGAAGATCGTCGCGCTCCAGCAGGAGGACTTCCGCGAGTCCGGTGACTACGAGGCCCGGCTGAAGATCTTCCAGGAGTGCACCGTCACCCGGGTCCTGAAAGAGCGCGGTCCGGAGGACGACGGGGGGCGGGTCGCGGGCGCCTTCTGCTACGAGCGCGAGTCCGGCCGCTTCTTCGTCCTGGAGGCGCCGGCCGTGGTGCTGGCCACCGGCGGCATCGGCAAGTCCTTCAAGGTGACGTCGAACTCCTGGGAGTACACGGGCGACGGGCACGCGCTGGCGCTGCTCGCGGGCGCCCCGCTGCTCAACATGGAGTTCGTCCAGTTCCACCCGACGGGGATGGTCTGGCCGCCTTCGGTGAAGGGCATCCTCGTCACCGAGTCGGTGCGCGGCGACGGCGGTGTCCTGCGCAACTCCGAGGGCGAGCGGTTCATGTTCGACTACATCCCCGACGTCTTCAGGGAGAAGTACGCGGAGTCCGAGGAGGAGGGCGACCGCTGGTACGAGGACCCGGACAACAACCGGCGTCCCCCCGAACTGCTCCCCCGCGACGAGGTCGCGCGCGCCATCAACTCCGAGGTGAAGGCGGGCCGCGGCTCCCCGCACGGCGGTGTCTTCCTCGACGTGTCGACGCGCATGCCGGCCGAGACGATCCGGCGCCGGCTGCCGTCGATGTACCACCAGTTCAAGGAGCTGGCGGACGTCGACATCACCGCCGAGGCGATGGAGGTCGGGCCGACCTGCCACTACGTGATGGGCGGCGTCGCCGTCGACTCCGACACCGCCGCGACCCGCACCGTCCCGGGGCTGTACGCCGCGGGCGAGGTGGCGGGCGGCATGCACGGCTCCAACCGGCTCGGCGGCAACTCGCTCTCGGACCTGCTGGTCTTCGGGCGCCGGGCCGGTCTGTACGCCGCGCAGTACGCGACCGGGTTCGGGGCCGGGACCGCACGGCCGCGGCCGGACACCGCCCAGGTGGACGCGGCGGCGGCCGAGGCGCTGCGCCCGTTCAGCGCGCCGGAGCCGGGCGAGGCGGACGGGCATCCGCCGGAGAACCCGTACACCCTCCACCAGGAACTCCAGCAGGCGATGCACGACCTGGTCGGCATCATCAGGCGGGCGCCGGAGATGGAGCGGGCCCTGGAGAAACTGTCCGAGCTGCGGGTACGGGCGCGCCGGGCCGGGGTCGAGGGGCACCGCCAGTTCAACCCGGGCTGGCACCTGGCCCTGGACCTGCGGAACATGCTGCTGGTCAGCGAGTGCGTCGCGCGGGCTGCGCTGGAGCGCACCGAGAGCCGCGGCGGTCATACCCGCGAGGACTGCCCGGCCATGGAGCGGGAGTGGCGCCGGGTCAACCTGCTCTGCCACCTGGCGGACCCCGGCGGCGGCCCGGCGCCGGCCGGTCCGCCGGCGGGCCGGATCTCGCTCGTACGGGAGACCACCGAGCCCGTCCGTCCCGATCTGCTCGGCCTCTTCGAGAAGGAAGAGCTGATCAAGTACCTCGCCGAAGAGGAGCTCCTGTCATGATCGGACACACAGCATGAGCGGCTACACAGCGGCCTTCGAGGTGTGGCGCGGTGACGCGGACGGCGGGCGGCTGGAGGACTTCGAGGTCGAGGTGAACGAGGGCGAGGTCGTCCTCGACATCATCCACCGCCTCCAGGCCACCCGGGTGCCGGACCTGGCGGTGCGCTGGAACTGCAAGGCGGGCAAGTGCGGTTCGTGCAGCGCGGAGATCAACGGGCGGCCGCGGCTGATGTGCATGACGCGCATGTCGGTCTTCTCGCGCGAGGAGACGGTCACCGTCACACCGCTGCGGGCCTTCCCCGTCGTACGCGACCTGGTGACGGATGTGTCCTTCAACTACGCGAAGGCACGGGAGGTGCCCGCCTTCGTACCGCCTCCGGGGGTCGCGGCGGGCGACTACCGGATGCAGCAGATCGACGTGGAGCGCCCGCAGGAGTTCCGCAAGTGCATCGAGTGCTTCCTGTGCCAGAACACCTGCCATGTGGTGCGCGACCACGAGGAGAACAAGGAGTCCTTCGCCGGTCCGAGGTTCCTGATGCGGATCGCCGAGCTGGACATGCACCCGCTGGACGCGGCGGCCGGGGCCGGCGTCGACCGCAAGAAGACCGCGCAGGACGAGCACGGGCTCGGCTACTGCAACATCACAAAGTGCTGCACGGAGGTCTGCCCCGAGAACATCCAGATCACGGACAACGCCCTGATCCCCCTGAAGGAGCGGGCCGCCGACCGCAAGTACGATCCGCTGGTCCGGCTGGGCAACAAGATCTTCCGGCGCCCGGAATAGCGGCGGTACGTCCCCACGCTGCACCTGTCGCAACGAGCCGACGAGACGACGGGGAACGTACGCATGTGGAACGGTGACGCACTCGATCTGGACGCCTACCTGGCCCATCTGGGGTACGAGGGGGACCGCTCCCCCACCCTGGAGACCCTGCGCGAGCTGCACCGCGCGCATGTGCTGACCGTGCGCTGGGAGAACCTGGACGCGGTTCTGCGGGGGGACGTCCCGCTCGACCCGGCCACGCTCCAAAGCAAGATGATCGGCAACCCGCGCGGCGGCTACTGTTTCGAGCACGTCTCGCTGTACGCCGCGGCCCTGGAGCGGCTCGGTTTCACGTTCTTCGCGGTCCTGGGCCGGATCCGGATGGGCGCGCCCACGATGCTGCCCACCACGCACGCCATGCTCATCGTGGAGACCGAGGGCCGGCGCCTGCTGAGCGACATCGGCTTCGGGGCGAGCCCGCTGGAGCCGATCGAGCTGACGGACGGCACCGAAACCACGGACGGCGTGTGGGCGTACCGGCTGCGGCGCGGGGAGGTCACGCCGGGCGCGGACGGGTGGACGCTCTACCAGCCGGCCCGTGAGGGCGGGAGCGACGACACCGGTGACGGGTGGATGGCGCGGCACACCTTCACCCTCGACCCGCAGTACCCGGTCGACTTCCGGATGGCGAACCACTTCATCGCGACGAGCCCGCACTCCCCCTTCAGCTACCGCCCCTTCGTCCAGCGGGTGCACCCCGACCGGCTGCACATCCTGGACAACCGCACGCTGACCACCGTCAGGCCGGGCGTCGCCGGACCGCCGGAGGTGCGGGAGCTGGAGCCGGAGGAGGTACCGAAGGTCCTGGCGGACGTGTTCGGCATCGAGCTCACCCCGGACGACGCGGACCTGCTCCTGACGAAGCTGGTCTGACCGCGGCGGCGCGGCTCGGGGCCCCGCCCTCCGCTCGCGAGCCGCGCAACACGGACATAACCTCACAGACGTGATGCGAACCGCCGCCGCCCGGATCCTCCTCGGCACACTGCTCGCGGCGTGGTGTCTCGCAGTGCCCGCGGCCCCCGCGTCCGCCGAAGACCCCGTCCGCCTCTCCCGCGACGGCCAGGTCACCGACAGGGTGGGCGCGCTCGGCCACCGTACGAACGACGTCGAGGCCGCGCTGGACCGCCTTTACGACACCCGCCGCGTCCAGCTCTTCGTCGTGTACGTCCGTGACTTCTCCGGGAGGCCCGGGCAGAGCTGGGCCGACGCCACCGCCGGACAGAACGGTCTCGGCAGCGACGACGTGCTGCTCGCGGTCGCCACCCACGACCGGCAGTACGCCTACTCCGTCGACCAGGGCTCGCGCCTCACCGGCGCCCAGCTCGACGACGTCGCCAGGACCGCGATCGAACCCGCCCTGCGGGGGAACGACTGGGCGGGCGCGGCGATCGGCGCCGCGAACGGCTACGCCGCGGTGCTCGCCGGGCAGCCCGTCCCGGTCCCCACGCTCACCCCGGGCGAAGCCGACCCCGGCGGCGGTGCGGGTGACGGCGTGAGCGGCGCCGGGGACCTGGTGCTCCCCGTGGTCGTGGTCGGCGCGGCCGGTGCGCTGGCGGCGTACACGTACACCCGGCGCAGGAGGCGCACGAGCACCCGGTCCACGCCCGCCCAGGGGGCCCGGGAGGCCCGGGAGCGGGAGGTCCCGCTGCCCGAACTCGACTCCAGGGCCAGGCGGGAGCTCGTCGGGGCGGACGACGCGATCCACACCAGCGAGGAGGAACTGGGCTTCGCGACCGCCCAGTTCGGCGAGGAGGCGGCCCGCCCCTTCGGCGAGGCGCTCGCGCACGCCAGGAGCGAGCTGGCCGCCGCCTTCCGGCTGCGCCAGCAGCTCGACGACGCCTGGCCGGAGGACGACGCCACCCGCCGCCGCATGCTCGAGGAGATCGTCGCCCGCTGCGCCGAGGCCAACCGCCGGCTCGACGCCGAGGCCGAGTCGTTCGACCAGCTGCGTGCCCTGGAGAAGAACGCCCCTAGGGCGCTGGCCGACGCCGAGGCGGCGTTCCGCGGTCTCGCCGGGCGCACGGGCACGGCGGAGGCGGTGCTGACCGCGATGCGCGGGCGGTACGCCGACTCCGCGTCCGCGCCGGTCGCCGGCCACGCCGAGCAGGCCAAGGACCGGCTCGCCTTCGCGACCGGCAGCCTCTCCGAGGCCCGGCAGGCGGTGGACGCGGGCGACACGGGCAGGGCTGCCGTGTTCGTACGGGCCGCCGAGGGCGCCGTCGGCCAGGCGGCCACGCTCATCGACGCCGTCGACCGCCGGGCGCGCGAACTCGCCGAGGCCGCGGGCAGGCTGCCCGGCGCGCTGACCGAGACCGAGACCGACCTGGCCGACGCCCGCGGCCTCCTGGAGGGTCTCAGGTCCGCGGCGGAAGGCGGTGGCGGCGGAGTCCCGACCGCCGACCTCCAGGGGCGCATCGCCCGTGCGGAGGCGGTGGTCACCGGCGTACGGCAGGAGGAGCGGTCGGGGCGGTACGACCCGATCGACGCCCTGCGCCGCGTCGAGGAGGCCGACTCGGCGCTCGACGAGGCCCTGGCGGGGGCGCGCGAGCGCGAGACGGCGGCCCAGCGGGCGCGCGCCCTGCTGGGCCAGGCCGCGCTCGCCGCCCGTGCCACGGTCGGGGCGGCCGCCGACTACATCACCACGCACCGGGGCGCGGTCGGCAGCCAGGCCCGCACCCGGCTCGCGGAGGCGCGGCGCCATCTCGAACGGTCCGCGGCCGCCGCACCGTCCGACGCGCCCGGCGCGCTCGCCGAGGCCCAGCGGGCGGACGCCCTGGCCCGGCAGGCGCAGAGCCTGGCCGAACAGGACGTACGCGGGTACGACGACCGGTTCGGCGGCGGCTTCGCGGGCGCGGGCGGCGCGGCCGGGGGCGGCCTGGACGGGGCCGTGCTCGGCGGCATCCTCCTCGGCGGCCTCCTCGGCGGCGGCCGGGGCGCGGGCGGCTTCGGCGGGGGCGGCGGCTTCGGCGGCAGGGGCTTCGGCGGGGGCGGGGGCCTCGGCGGCGGTCCCGGCAGCTTCGGCGGCGGAGGCACGCGGGGCCGCAGGGGCGGCGGCGGCCGGTTCTGACCCGTACACCGCTCGTACACCACTCAAGACTCAAGGAGATGCGCATGACGAAGCAGACGGTCCTCGGGCGCGTGACCCAGCTCGCGAGGGCCAACATCCACGCCCTCCTCGACCAGGCCGAGGACCCGCAGAAGATGCTGGACCAGCTGATCCGCGACTACACCGACAACATCAGGGAGGCCGAGGAGGCCGTCGCGGCCACCATCGGCAATCTGCGGCTCCTGGAGCTGGACCACGAGGAGGACGTCGAGGCGGCCCGGGAGTGGGGCGTCAAGGCGCTCGCCGCCAGCAGGAAGGCGGACGAGATGCGCGGCACCGGGCCGGCCGCGCAGGCGGACGCCTTCGACCACCTCGCCAAGGTGGCGCTCCAGCGGCAGCTCCAGTCCGAGAAGGAGGCGAAGGCCGCCGAGCCGGTCATCGCCACGCAGACGGAGGTGGTCGACAAGCTCAAGGCCGGTCTGGTGCGGATGAAGACCAAGCTGACCGAGCTCACCTCCAGGCGCGACGAACTGGTGGCCCGCGCCACGTCCGCGCAGGCGCAGAACCGGATGACGGACGCCGTGAAGAACATCGACGTCCTGGACCCGACGAGCGAGCTGAGCCGCTTCGAGGACAAGGTGCGCCGCGAGGAGGCGAAGGCGCTGGGCAGGCAGGAGCTGGCCGCGTCGTCCCTGGACGCCCAGTTCGAGCAGTTGGACAGCCTGGGCGACGACGCCGAGATCGAGGCCAGGCTGGCCGCCATGAAAGCCCGGTGACCGGCACCGGCCCGTACCGACTCCCGTACCGGCTTCGGCGCCACAGCCACAGCCGGAGTCAGAGCCGGAGCCGGAGCCGGAGCCGGAGTCAGAAGAGGCTCAGCAGCTCGTCGACACTGAGCTCGCCCTTCTCCTCCTCCCCCGTCGGCAGGGCGAGTTCGAACCAGACCGTCTTCCCGCGCGGTGTGCGCCGCGAGCCCCACGCGGCGCTGAGCAGGTCCACCAGCTGGAGCCCGCGCCCGCCCTCGTCGGTGTCGCGGGCCCGGCGCCGCCGCGGCTGGACGAGGCCCGCGTCCCACACCTCGCACACGAGCGTACGGTCGAGGAGCAGCCGGACCCTGATCTCGCCCTCGCCGTACCGCAGAGCGTTGGTGACCAGCTCGCTGACCAGCAGCTCCGTGGTGTCCACCAGGTCTTCGAGGCCCCAGGACACCAGCTGCGCCCGCGCCAGCTCCCGCGCCCGGCCCACCGAGCGCGGCCCGCGCGACAGCCGCCAGTCGCCGACGGAACCGGCGGGCAGCCCCTGGATGCGGGCCATCAGCAGGGCGATGTCGTCCTCGCCGTGCCGGGTGTCGAGGGTGCTCAGCACGTGGTCGCAGACCTCCTCCAGGGGACGTACGGGATCGGCGAGCGCCCTGCGGAACTCGCGCAGCCCCTCGTCGAGCGGATGGTCCCTCGACTCGACGAGCCCGTCCGTGTAGAGGGCGAGCAGCGCACCCTCGGCCACCTCGACCTCGACCTCCTCGAAGGGCTCGCCGCCGACGCCGAGCGGCATGCCCGGCGGTACGTCGAGCAGCAGCGCCTCCTCGCCCGGTTCGACGAGGACGGGCGGCAGGTGGCCGGCGTTGGCGAACGTACAGCGGCGGGTGACCGGGTCGTAGACGGCGTACACGCAGGTCGCGAGGTAGACCTCGGAGAGGTCGGCCTCGCGTGCCTTGTGGGCGGCGCGCGACGCGTGCTGCGCGCCGCTGGGCGAGCCGAGGCCGCGCGCGATCTCGTCGAGGGCGTAGAGGACTTCGGCCGGCTCCAGGTCGAGGAGCGCCAGGGTCCGTACCGCCGTGCGCAGTTCGCCCATGGCGACGGCGGCGCGCAGGCCGCGTCCCATCACGTCGCCGACGACCAGGGCCGTGCGGTGGCCGGGCAGTTCGATGACGTCGAACCAGTCGCCGCCCACCTCGGTCGCCGTGTTGCCGGGCAGGTAGCGGCAGGCGATGTCGAGTCCGGCGGCCTCGGGGTCGCCGGGGGGCAGCAGGCTGCGCTGGAGGATCAGGGCCCGCTCGTGCTCGCGCCGGTAGAGGCGGGCGTTGTCCATGCAGACGGCGGCACGCGCGGCGAGCTCGGTGGCGAGCGCGAGGTCGCGCTCGCCGAAGGGCTCGCTCCCCTTCGCACGGGAGAACTGGGCGAGGCCGACGACGGTGTCGTGGGCGACCATCGGCACGGCGAGCGTGGTGTGGACGAGGCTGCCTTCCCCGCCGGGCACGACCCGGGCGCGGGCGGTGCGCAGGGCGCTCGCGCAGGGCGAGTGGAACGGATAGCGGTGGACGTCGCCGACTTCGGCCGGCGCCGGTTCGTCACCGCCGGCGAGGCGTGCGGGGGCGGCGGGCGGGCCGCCCGAGACCGCGCTGGCGAAGGCGACGCGGCGCAGTTCGGCGCTGCCGTCGGACCGGCCCGGCGGGGTCTCGTCACCGGCCAGGAGCCCCTGGTAGAGGTCGACGGACGCGAGGTCGCAGAAGCCGGGGACGGCGACGTCGAGGAGTTCGCGGGCGGTGGTCTCCAGGTCGAGGGAGTTCCCGATGCGGGCGCCGGCCTCGTTCAGCAGGGCGAGGTTGCGGCGGGCGTCGGCGGCCTCGCGGGCGGCGACGTGGCGCCGGGTCACGTCGGTGGCGAGCCCGGCGACTCCGATGGTGCGGCCGGATCCGCTGTGCACCCGGTAGAGGTTGACCGACCAGTGCCTGCGCTCCGTCCCGCCGGGGACGGTGCCGACGATCTGCAGGTCGGTGACGGCCTCGCCGGTCTCCAGGACCCGCTCCAGGGCCGCAGTCATCCGGTCGGCCTCGGCGCGGGAGAGGTAGTCGTGGACGGTGCGGCCGCGGTGGTCGGTCGCGCTGCCGCCGAAGACGGTGGCGAAGCGCTGGTTGGCGCGCTGCACGGTGAGGTCCGTACCGAAAAGCAGGAATCCGAAAGGAGATTGACCGAAAATGGCCTGCGAAGCAGCGAGATCGGTCTCGATCCGGCGCACGGCACGGATGTCGACGACGACGCAGAGCGCGGCCCGTTCGCCGTCGGTCGCCGCGCTGGGCATCACGTAGATCTCCGCGACGCCCTGCGCGCCCTCGCGGCCGGGCGCCCGGAACGGGACGAGGCCCGTCCATTCCTTGCCGTCGAGGATCCCGGCGAGCCGGTGCTGCCCGCGTCCCCGCAGCTCGGGGGGCATGAAGGTCTCGACCGGGTCCTTGCCCACGACCTCGTCGGCGGTCAGGCCGAACAGCTCTTCGGCCCGCCTGCTCCACTGCTCGACCAGCCCGTCGGGGCCCACCGAGAAGGAGGCGACGCCGATGTAGTCGTAGATCGAGCCGGGCGGGCTGTTCTGCCACATCACATCGCCAGCTGCCGCTGGTATCTCGTTCACGCGACCGTCCCCTCCAGCTCAGCGCACCGGACCGGTCCTTCCCGCAGTATTCAGCACTACGGTCCCAACCTGCACGGCGTTCACGATCACAGCACGGTCTCGTTCCTTTTCGGCCAGGAAAGATTCCCCCGAGGTGATCGTTGTCCCTTCACTCTTCTAACCAGGGAGAGCCAGCTCGAACCACACCGTCTTGCCCGTTCTGCCGCGGCGGGTGCCCCACCGCCAGGCAGAACAGGCCACCAGTTGCAGACCGCGTCCTCCCTCGTCATCGGGGGCCGCGGCCCGCTCCAGGGGCGGATCCGGAAGCGGGTCCGAGACCTCGACCACCAGTACGGGCCGGGTGCCCGGCGGGTGGCCGTCGGCGGCGGGGCGCAGGAGGCGGACCCCGATCGGCCCGGACGCGTACCGCAAGGAATTGGTCACCAGCTCACTGACCAGCAGTACCGTCACATCGCCGACGCTCTCCGGCAGGTCCCAGGCGCGCAGCGTGTCCCGGACGGCGTGGCGGGCGGTGCGGACGGCACCGGGTTCAGCAGGGAACGACCACTCGGCGCAGACGCCGTCGGTGTCGATCACGCCGATCACATCCCAGATCCCAGACCTGCAGCAGACCCGCGTCCCTTTTCGGGGGGTTAGCCAGCACATACCCGATATGAGAGTCGGGCTATCGCGGTCCCGGACGCACAGTGGCACGAACGGCGTACAGGTCCCCGCCGCCAGCCCCGCGCCGGGGGCCGGGCCGGGCAGGGGTCCGCAGGGGTCCGCAGGGGTCTGCACGGACCGGCGCGGACCGGCGCGAGAGCCGTCCGTACGGCGGGGGCGCGGCGTCACGTCTGCGCGGCGGTCCCCGGCGGAGCGCTCAGGCGGCGTACCGCCTCGGTGACGGCGGGGCGGTCCTGGACGAGCCAGTCCACGGCGTCCGCCTCGTGCGGAAGGAGCCAGCGCAGGGCGTCGTGGTCCTGGAGCGGGCGAGGGGTGCCGGACAGCAGCCGGACGGTCCACACCTGAAGGACATAACCGGGCTTCAGGGGCCACTCGCCGGGGATGCGTTCCCTCACGTCCGCCTCGACCCCCAGCTCTTCGCGCAGCTCGCGCACGAGCGCCTGCTCCGGACTCTCACCGGGCTCGACCTTGCCGCCGGGCAGCTCCCAGCCGCCGGCCAGCTCGGGCGGGGCGCTGCGGCGCGCGGCCAGCAGCCGCCCCTCGTGGAACACCGCTGCGCCCACCACGACACGATCAGTCACGCCCGTCATGCCCGGAAGCCTATGGCGTACGGGGAAGGCGGCGGGACGCGGCCGCGCGGCCCGTACGGCCGGCTACTGGACGCTCTGGCCGATCCGCTCGACCCAGTACAGCTGCTTGTGGCCGCGGTCGTCGAAGCTGTCGACGATCTTCTGCGCCTCGGCCCTGGTCGCGTACCGGCCGACGCGGTACCGGTTGCCGTTGTCGTCCTGCCGTATGACCAGCCACGGGAGAACAGCGCCGCTGTCGCTCATCGTGCGCCTCCGTCCGCCGGCGTGCCCGTCTCTAAGGATCCCCAGGAAACCGCAATCCGCATATGCCCGACCCTACGCCTGACCTTTACTCAGCGGATACGCTTTTACACAAAGAGGTACGCATCAAGCCACGGGAAGGGGGGCGCACTCGATGGAGTGCGCCCCCCTTCCCGTGGCCGCCCAGCCCTCGCGCGGCGGCGGTGGCAGCGCCGGCACCGGCACGGGATCCGGCGCCTCCCCCGTGCGGCACATGCCACCGCACTCCGGCTCGGGCGAGCGGCGCAGCGGGATCACGGCGGGCGCGGGGTCCGGACTCCGGCGGCCGACCGCTTCGCGCCGGTCACTTCACGGGCAGGTGGTACGCGATCCGGTAGCGGTCGGCCGGGACCACCACGTCGGCCGTCTCGACCGCCATCCCCGACGCGTAGTACGTCCGCTCGATGACCAGCACCGCATGGCCCGGTACGCCGCCGAGCCTGAGCAGCTCCTCCGCGAGGCCGGGCCGGGTGCCGACCTCCTCCACCACGTTGTCCACGACGATGTCGATGGCGGCCATCCGCTCGACGACGCCGCATCCGGCCAGCGGACCCTCCTCGGGCAGCATCACGGGCGTGCGCCCCGTGACGGCGAGGGGCTCCCAGGAAGTGGAGAGCATCATCGCCTCGCCGGCGTCCCTGAAGACGTACCGCGTGCGCATCACGCGGTCGCCCTCCTGGATGCCGAGCCGCTTGGCGATGGACGCGGTCGCCTCCTCCTGCTCGCTGCCGGACTCCCAGGTGCCGCGCGCACCGGCCTCCGACTGCTCCTGCCGGAACGGGGTCGAAGGCGTCGCCCCCCGGTAGCCGGCGCGGGAGATGCGGCGCGGGACGGGCTGCTCGCGCACGTACGTACCGGAACCGGAGCGGCCTTCGACCAGGCCCTCCGCCATCAGGACCTTGCGGGCCTCCAGGGCGACGGTGTCGGAGACGCCGTACTCCGCGCGGATGCGGGCCTGGGAGGGGAGCCGGGTGTGGGGTGGCAGGGAACCGTCGGCGATCTTCTGCCGTAGATCGCCCGCGACGCGCAGATAGGCCGGCTGCTCACCGAATGTCACTGGCCACTCCCATCAGGTTGGCAGACAGCAACAGCGTGGCAACCGTAGGTTGTTGACCGCAAGCACAGGCCAAGGTTTCACCCGAAGTGATGATTTGCTTTTACGCAGGGCCTTACCGTGGGTATGGATGTCAGGCCCCTCACCCCGGAACCGGCTTGCCTCGATTCCGTTTCCGGCCCCCGCACCCCGGTCCGGCGACTCACCGTCAGGAATGCCGCAGGCGACGCGCGCGAGAACGGTGGGGTCCAACGCGGTCAGGGCGTGGGCGCGGGGCGAGCGCGGTTCAGGTGATCAGGCGCAGGGCGAAGCGCAGCGAGTGGGCGAAGATGTCCTCCACCTCCTCGTCGGGCAGTCCGTACCAGCCGTGGTCGGCGTCCGGCACCGTACGCAACTCGACCGGCGCGCCGGCGTCCTCGAGACCGGCGGCCAGGGCTTCGCTGTTCGCGCACGCCACCATGGTGTCCTCCTCGCCGTGGACGAGCAGGAAGGGCGGCGCGTCGGAGCGGACGTGCGCGACGGGGCTCGCGGCGCGGGCGCGGTCGGGGGCGGCGGCCGGGGCGGCCCCGATCAGCAGGGCCTCCGGGGTGGCCGGATTCGCGGGGTCGTAGCCGTCCCGGGGAGTGGTCAGGTCGCTCGGGCCGTACCAGACGACGGCGCCGGCCAGGGGCGGGTCGGTGTGGGTGAGGGCGAGGTGGGAGGCGAGGTGTCCGCCGGCGGACTCTCCCCACACCACCGTCCGCCCGGTGTCGATGCCGAGCTCCGGCGATCGCAGCGTGAGCCAGCGCAGCGCGGTGCGGAGGTCGTCCAGCGGGGCGGGGAAGGCGGCTTCGCCGCTGAGCCGGTAGTCGGCGCAGGCGACCGCGGCTCCCGCCGCCGCGATGCGGGCGAAGGGCCCCGGGGCCCAGTCGCGCGTACGCAGACCCATGTCGTCGCGCCGCCCGCGGCGCCAGGCACCGCCGTGCACGAACAGCACCAGCGGGGCGGGGCCCGCCGGGGCGGCCCGGGGCAGCCACAGGTCGAGTTCCAGCGGGCGGCTGCCCTCGAAGGCGCCGCAGGGGACGCCGCGCAGCACGCGTACGCCGGACTCGTACGCGACGAAGGGCGGCAGGGGAGCGACGTCCGGGTGAGGCGCGGCGATCAGCTCCCGCAGCGGGGGACGGCCGGGCTTCACCGCGTCCGCCACTGGTGGTCGGGCAGGAAGCGCACGTCGTACTCCTGGGGGACGGTGCCGAACTTGTGGGGTTCGGGTACGACGGGCTCCCTCGGCAGGCCCAGCTCCTCGGCGGGCGCGCCGAGGTTCTCGAAGAACCGCTCGAAGGTGCCTCCGGGACCGGCGGCGACGCCGACGACCTGGCTGTGGTGGCGCTCCATGCGGTAGGCGTGCCGGCAGTTCTTCGGCACGAAGCCGAAGTCGCCGGGGGTGAGGAGCTTTTCCTGCTGGTTGCCCTCGGTGTCCTCGACGAACAGCCGGACCGCGCCCTGGGTGATGTAGAAGACCTCGTGGGTGTCGGTGTGCAGGTGGGCCGGGATGAGGTCGCCCTTGGGGCCTTCGACGGTGAAGAAGTTGAAGGTGTTCTCGGTCTGCTCGCCGCCCGCGTAGATGGTGATCAGGTCGCCGAACAGGTGGGCGCGGTCCCCCTCGCCCTTCTCGATGAAATAGGGCTTCCCCGGTTCGGCGGGGATGCGCGAGGCACGCCGGTGGCGGGTGGCGTACTCGATCGTCATGGGTTCTCCCAGGGTCGGCTTCGCACAAAGAATGTCAGGTAGCCTGACATAGATGTCGGCCGACGGGCAAGCCACCGGCAATAAACTCGTCCCCGTCAGCCCGCCGCCCCGTCCGCCCGTCCGCCCGGCCACCCGCTGCCCGTCGCCCGCCGCCCGCCGCCCGCCGCCCGCCGCGAGGAACACGTGAGGAACAGATGAACGCCACCGGCCGCGACCTTCCCCAGTTGCTCGGCGACGCCCGGCGCTGGTTCGAGGACGCGCTGCTGGCGACCCTGGAGGAGGCCGGCGCGGTGCCGGTGTCCCCGACCCAGGTCCGGCTCTTCGCCGTACTGGACGAGGAGGGCACCACGGTCTCCGAGCTCGCCCGGCGGATGGGCGTCACCCGGCAGACCGCGCACCAGGCCGTGCACGGCCTGGTCGCCGACGGGCTGCTGGAACAGGTCCCCGACCCCGCCTCCGCCCGGCAGCGGCTGATCCGGCGCACCCCGGAGGGCGAACGCGCGCACCACCGGGCCGGCGTCATCCTCGCAAGGCTGGAGGAGGAACTGGCCGCCCGGATCGGCCGTGACACGGTCGACGCCCTGCGGGCGGCACTGGAGGCACCGTGGGGCCGGCCGTCTCCCCTGGACCCGGCCTGACGGTCACCGGGGTGCGCGGCGGCCCGGGGGAAGCGGTACGCGGACACGCGACAGGGGGCGGCCGCCGAAGCGACCGCCCCCCTTCATCCGTTCAGCGCGTCAGAGCGCGTCAGAGCGTGCCGGGACGCGTCAGAACTGGAGCGCCCAGGAGTCGATCTTCCCGATGTCGTTCGCCGCGTTGTCGCTGACCCGCAGCTTCCACGTGCCGTTGGCCACCTCCGAAGAGGCGTTGACCGTGTACGTGGTGATCAGGTTGTCGCTGCTGCCGCCCGTGCCGTAGCCCTTGAGGGTGTAGGCGGTGCCGTCGGGGGCGATCAGGTCGACCTTGAGGTCACCGATGTACGTGTGCTTGATGTCGACCGGCACGCTCAGCGCCGCGGGCGCGTTGCCGGTGACGCCGCTGACGGTGACCGGCGACTCCACGGTGGCGTTGTCGCGGATCGTGTAGTCGGTGAGGTTCTCGAACCGCTTGCCGGGCGGCGGGGTGGTGCCGCCCGCGCCGACGTACAGCAGGCGGTTCGGCGAGCCGGTTCCGGGGCTGGTCACGACGCCCGTCGTGGCGGCCGAGGTCAGCGCGGCGGAGACCTGGGACGGGGTGGCCGTCTGGTTGGCCGCCAGGTAGAGCGCGGCCGCGCCCGCGACGTGCGGGGAGGCCATCGACGTACCGGAGATGGTGTTCGTCGCCGTGTCGCCGGTGCTCCAGGACGAGGTGATGGACGAGCCCGGCGCGAAGATGTCGAGGACGCTGCCGTAGTTGGAGTAGCTCGCCCTGGCGTCGGTGCTGGTGGTGGCACCGACCGTGATCGCCTCGGCCACCCGGGCGGGCGACTTGGTGGAGGCGTCGGTGGACTCGTTGCCCGCGGCGACGGCGTAAGTGATGCCGGCGGCTATGGAGTTGCGTACGGCCGTGTCGAGGGCGGCGTCGGCGCCGCCGCCGAGGCTCATGTTCGCGACGGCCGGCTTGACGGCGTTCTTCGTCACCCAGTCGATGCCCGCGACGACCTGCGCGGTGGTGCCCGATCCCTGGTTGTTGAGGACGCGGACGCCGACGACCTTGGCCTTCTTTGCGACGCCGTACGCGCCGCCCGCGACCGTGCCGGCGACGTGCGTGCCGTGGCCGTGGCCGTCCTGCGCGGTGTTGTCGTTGTCGATGGCGTCGTAGCCGTAGGAGGCTCGGCCGCCGAAGTCGCTGTGGGTGATGCGCACGCCGGTGTCGATGACGTACGCCGTGACGCCCTCGCCGGCGGTGTCCGGGTAGGTGTAGCTCTGGTTCAGCGGCAGTGCCTTCTGGTCGATGCGGTCCAGGCCCCAGGACGGCGGGCTGGGCTGGGTCGCACTGACGGTGAAGGTGCGGTTCTGCACGACGGAGTCGACGGCCGGGTCGGCGGCGAACTTCTTCGCCTGCGCCTCGGACAGCTCGACGGCGTACCCGTTGAGGGCCGCGGTGTACGTCTTCTTGATCTTGGCGCCGTACTCCTTGGCCAGCGCCTTGCCCTCCGCCGAACCGGCGTCCGCCGCCGCCTCGTCGAGGGTCACGATGTAACTGCCCGCGATGGTTCCGGGGGCTCCGGCGTTCTGGATCCGGCCCTCGACGGCGGTGGCCGCGGTGGCGGGGAGGGCGGAGGCCGCGCCGAGCGCGAGGGCTACGACGGCGGTGGCACTGGCTGCGGCAATTCTTCGCCGGGAACTACGCATCACGGACATGTGAGGGGTCCTCCTCATTGGCGGTGCGCTGGTGGGGGGTGGTGCGGCAGTGCGGCGGTACGACGACAGGACAGGGGCATGACAAATTGACGCTTCGGGGTCCGCGTCGTTTCCCGCGTCTTGCCGCCAGGCGAAAGATTGGCGCATCCATAGGAATCCCACAAGAGTCAATTCGGACCCGCAATACGCCTGCCACACAGCCGACATGAACGATCACCGCGCGGAGGACTTCCTTACGCTTCCCGCGTGACGACTCCGGCCACCCCGGGCACTCCAACCACTCCGGCCACCCCGGCAACTCCACCGAATCCAGCGGCGCCGATGGCCTACCGCCGCCCCGCCGACGGTTGCCGCTCCCGCTCCCGCTCTCGCTCCCGCTCTCACCCTCGCTCTCGCTCTCGCTCTCGCCGAGGGCATCACCGCCCCGCATCCTCCGCGCACCCGTCAGGTCCCGCTCGCCGTACGGGAGTTGGCCCGCACGTCCCCGACCGTCACCGAGGACCGGATCCGGGCCGCGCCATCTCCCCCACGGCGCTGCGCACGCCGGGGCCGAGCCCCCCGCCCCTCCCGCTCACGGGCGCGACCACCGGCGCCCGTCGGGATCGGCAGCAGGCCCAGCACCCCGCACGCGTCCGCACCCGCCTCCGCATCCGCGCCCGTCAGCCGATCGACGTGTCGCCGAAGGACTCCAGCAGCTTGCGCAGGGAGTCGCCGAGGCGGTCGCTCTCCTCGCGGCCCAGCGCGCTCAGCATGCGGGCCTCGTTGGCGAGGTGGGCGGCCATGTACGCGCGGGTGACCTCGTGGCCGTGGTCGGTGAGCCGGATCCGCACTGTGCGCCGGTCGCCGCCGCTCTCTTCACGCACGCGCTCGACCAGCCCCTTGGCCTCCATGCGGTCGATGCGGTTGGTGATCGCGCCGGAGGTCACCATGGCGGCCTTGAGGAGCGCGCCGGCCGGCAGGGCGTACGGCGGACCGGAGCGCTGGAGGGTGGTGAGGACGTCGGCCTCGCCGAGTTCGAGGCCGCGTTGGGCCGCGAACGTCCTGAACTCCTTGTCCAGCACGCGCCCGAGACGCTGAAGCCGGCCGAGGACGTGCACGGGCCAGAGGTCTTCCTCCAGGTCCGGGCGCTCCGCGACCCATTGGCCGATGATCGCGTCCACCGCGTCGCTCATCCTGATTCCCTTCAACGTAAGTAATCTCAACGTTAAGAGACTTGACGTTGAGAGGGTGGGGCTGTTTTATCTCAACGTTGAGATTATCAAGCCTGAACAACAGGAGCTCTCGTGCCCGAGCCCGCTCTCACCCCGGCCACCGCCCCGGCCTCCACCCCAGCCGCCACCTCAGCCCCGCCCGGCCCTGCCGGAAGCCGCCGGGTCCCCGCCCTCTGGCTCGCGCTGCTCGCCACGCCCGTCGCCGCCGGCGCCAACAGCCCGGTCCTGATCCTCCCGGAGATGGCCGGCTCCTTCGGGGTCCGGACCGCGACCGCCACCTGGCTCGTCACGGTGTTCGCGTGGGCCATGGCGGTCGGCACCCCGCTGATGGCGAGCCTGCTGCGCCGCCGCGGCCTGCGCACCACCCTGCGCGTGAGTACGGTCCTGGTCCTGGCCGGGACCCTGCTGGTGGCCCTCGCGCCCTGGATGGCGCTGGCCCTGCCGGGCCGGGCGGCCCAGGCCGTGGGCGGCGCCGGGCTGGTCACCTCGGCCATGAGCCTGGCGGGGTCGGTCCGCCGGATGGGAGTGATCACCGCGGGCTTCGGCGTCCTCGGCGCGGCCGGCCCGCTGCTCGGCGCGCTGATCGCGGACGCCTTCTCCTGGCGCGTATCGCTCACGGTCTCCGTGCTGGCCCTGCTCGCCCTCCCGGCCGTGATCCGCGCGGCCCCCCGTACGCACCCGGCCCCCGTCACCGCCTTCGACGCCCGCGGCGCCTCGCTCCTGGTGGCGCTGGCGACCGCGCTGGTCCTCGTCCCGCACCACCCGACGCCGGCGGCCTGCGCGGCGCTCGCGGCGGCCGCGCTCCTGGCGGCCCACGTCCGCTCCCGCCCCGAGGGCTTCGTCCCGGCCGCGCTCCTGCGCACCCCGGCGTTCCTGTCGGCCGCGCTGCTGGCCTGCGCCCTGTCGACGTCGTACTTCACGCTGCTCTTCGCGGTGCCCCAGCTCCTCAGCGCCCGTACGCACTGGTCCACCGCCACCATCGGCACGGGCCAGCTGGTCGCCCTCCTCGCCGGCTCCCTCCTCTCCCTGGTCCTCGCCGCGCTCTCCGCCCGGCTGGGCAGGCGCAGGGTCCTCACGGTCCTGGTCGTCCTGGGCGCGCTGGCGCCGGTGACGGCCGCGGCGACCCCCTGGGCACCGCTGCTCCTCCCCGTGGCCGCGGTCGCGGTCCTCACGACCACGGCGGGAAACGCCACCCTCGCGGTGTACGCGACCCAGGCCGCCCCCGACTCCCAACGCCCCACGGTGATCGGACTGTTCAACCTCTGCTACCAGCTCGGCGGCGCGTTCGGCCCGGCGATCGCCGCCCTGATCACCCTGGCCTGATCACCCCGACCCGATCACCCCGACCCGACCGGCGACGCCACCGGCACAGATGCCGCATCCGTACCGCCCTGTGGGAAAATGGGACGGACATGCCACCACGCACACCGGAGGTGGATCATGGGGCAGGCGCGCGAGGTCATGGACCGGCTCACCGAGGCGCTCACCACGGGAACGGACCTCAAGGCCGTCATGGAGTGTTTCGCGGAGGACGCGGTCGCCGTCACGCCGGACGGAGAGATCCGGGGCCGGGAGAACATCGGTGAGTACTGGCGTCAGATGACGGACGCGATCCCGGACAGCACGTACGAGACGGCGTACACGCACGAATCCGGCAACACGGCGATCGACGAGGGCTACTTCACCGGCAGGAACACCGGCCCGCTGGTGCTGCCGTCCGGCGAGAGCCTGGAACCGACGAACAAGGAGGTGAGGGTGCGGGGCTGCGACATCGCGACGGTCGAGGACGGCAGGATCGTCAGCTACCGGCTGTACTTCGACCAGCTGGACTTCCTCGGCCAGCTCGGCCTCCTGCCGAACGCACCGGTCTGATCCGGGAGGCGGCGGCGGAAGCGGCGGCGCCGGTCACCGGCGGTGCTTGCGGGCCACGTAGTACACGTTGAGGACGTCGCCCTCCACCTCACGCACCTCGACGTCGTCGAACCCCGCCTCCCCGAGCATCCGCAACGCCCGCTGCGTGCCCCACACCGTGCCGAGACCGGCGCCGCCCTCCCCGAGCGAGACGGTCATGCAGTAGAAGACCGAGAAGGCGTAGAGGGTGGGGCCGAGCGGGTGGCCGATGTTCTCCTCCAGCTTGCTGGAGGCGGCGATGTCGCCCATCAGGAACACCCCGTCGTCCCGCAGCGCACCCGCGACGGCCGACAGGGCGCGCTCCGGCCGTGCCAGGTCGTGGATCACGTCGAAGGCCGTGATCAGGTCGTACGTCCCGGACAGTTCGGCGGTGTCGGACACGACGAACCTGGCGTTGTCCAGCCCGGACCGCTCCGCCTCCTCCCGCGCCGCCGCGATGCCGGTGTCGGAGATGTCCACGCCGAGGAACCGGCTGGCGGGGAAGGCCCGGGCCAGCAGATTCACCGCGTGGCCCTGCCCGGTGCCGATGTCCAGCGCGTCGATGCCCTCGTTCAGCCGCTCGGTGAGCCCGGGCGCCAGCGGGACGATCGCGTCGACCAGCACGGCGTCGTACACCCGCGCCGTCTCCTCGGCCTGGAGCTCCTGAAATCGCGGATACGCCGAGTACGGGACGCCGCCGCCCCGGCGGAACGCGTCGAGCACCTTGTCCTCGACAGAGCCCAGCAGCGCCAGGTCCTGCATGAAGGAGGCGAGGTTGCCGGGGCCGGCGGCCCGGACGAGCGAGGCGGCGTGCTCGGGCGGCAGCCGGTACGTACCGCCGGCCGGGTCGTACTCGACGAAGCCGCCCACCGTCATGCCGCCGAGCCACTCCCGCACGTACCGCTCGTCGAGGCGGGCGGCCCCGGCGATCTGCGCGCTGGTCGACGGCGGCAGGCCGGACATGACGTCGAAGAGTCCCGTCCGGTGGCCGAGACTGCACAGATACCCCAGGCAGGAATCGTTGAGCACCTGCCCCATCCGCTCCGCGAACCGCTCCTGCCGCACCGGGTCCAGCGTCTGCTCGGACATCACAGTCTCCCTCCGGGGGCCGGAGAATTCTGACCGTTTTTCCCGATATTACGCCGGGCCTCCATCGGCGCCCCGACGGCGAAGAAGGCCGCCCGCCCCGCTCCTTCGCAGGTCGGACGGCCTTCCCCCACCCCCTGACCGGAGGATCCCGCCACTGGCCCGAAGGCCCTGGCCCGTCGTCCGCCACCCGCCGTCCCCGCCTACGGCCGGACGAGCCGACCCGTACTACCTACGCACCCGCAGGCATCCTTCGAAGCCCGCTCCGCCCCGAGGCAACCGAAAGTGGACACGGGAACGCGGAAGGGGCCGGACTCCCCAGAGTCCGGCCCCTTCCGGTCTGCGCTTTCGGCGAATCACCCAGCAGCAGGCAGCGAGTTGCTCAGGCGTTGAAGCGGAACGCTGACTGCAGGGATCCCGGCTGCGGAAACACGACTCACCGGGATCGCGTCCAGCACAGGTCCCACACGGGCGGCTCATCCAGCAGGCTCACGCACCCGGCAGCCGTTGCGTACACATGCGCCACTGGGTACTTTTGGGCGCATGACGCAGCCACTGCCCATAGAGTCCATCCGCGATGTCCGGGCACACCTGGCCGAGGTCGTGGAGCGGGCCGATCGCGACGACGTTCCCACGGTCATCACACGCCGAGGCAAGGAAGTCGCCGCCGTCGTTTCCATCGAGGTGCTGCGCAAGTACCAGGAGTGGGAAGAGCGCGAGATCAACCGGATCATCGACGAGCGCATGGCCAACCCGGCACCCGGCATCCCGATCGAAGACATCATGAGGGAGACGCTGGCGCGCAGTGAGTGAGTACCGGACCGCCTTCCGCCCCGAGGTGCAAGCCGAGCTTCGGAAGATCCCCCGCGACATGGCACTGCGCATCCTGGCCAAGCTGACCGAACTGGAAAGCGACCCACTCGGCTTCAGCACCACCGCACTCGTCTCCCAGCCCGAGCGCCGCCGCCTACGAGTGGGCGACTATCGCGTCGTCTACACGATCGACAACGGAGAGCTGGTGGTCTGGGTCGTTCACGTGGGACACCGCTCCACCGTTTACGAGACCTGATTTGCCGCCGACCTCACGTCAGAACATCCAGCACCCATCCAGCACGGTGACGACGAAGGGGCCGGACTCGACAGAGTCCGACCCCTTCTGACGTGCGCGGTCGACTCAACGCCTGACGTAGAGCACGTGCAGGACTACACGTTGAAGCGGAACTCCACCACGTCGCCGTCCTGCATGACGTAGTCCTTGCCCTCCATGCGGGCCTTGCCCTTCGCGCGGGCCTCGGCGACCGAGCCGGTCTCGACCAGGTCGGCGAAGGAGATGACCTCGGCCTTGATGAAGCCCTTCTGGAAGTCGGTGTGGATCACACCGGCCGCCTCGGGGGCCGTCGCGCCCTTCTTGATCGTCCAGGCGCGGGTCTCCTTGGGGCCTGCCGTCAGGTAGGTCTGGAGGCCCAGGGTGTCGAATCCGACGCGGCCGAGGGTGGCGAGGCCCGGCTCCTCCTGGCCCATGGACTGGAGGAGCTCCAGGGCCTCCTCGTCGTCGAGCTCGATCAGCTCGGACTCGATCTTCGCGTTGAGGAAGATCGCCTCGGCGGGGGCGACGAGCGCGCGCTGCTCGTTCTTGAAGTCCTCGTCGACCAGCTCGTCCTCGTCGACGTTGAAGACGTAGAGGAACGGCTTGGTGGTGAGGAGGTGGAGCTCGTGGAGGAGCTGTCCCTTCTCCGTGCCGGCGGTGATGCCGGCGGCGAAGAGGGTGGTGCCCGCTTCGAGGATCTTCTGGGCTTCCTCGACCGCGGCCAGGACCGCGACCTTCTCCTTCTGGAGGCGGGACTCCTTCGTCAGGCGCGGCACCGCCTTCTCGACGGACTGGAGGTCCGCGAGGATCAGCTCGGTGTTGATCGTCTCGATGTCGTCCTTGGGCGAGACCTTGCCGTCGACGTGTACGACGTTCTCGTCCTTGAAGGCACGGATGACCTGGCAGATCGCGTCGGACTCGCGGATGTTCGCCAGGAACTTGTTGCCCAGGCCCTCGCCCTCCGAGGCGCCGCGGACGATGCCGGCGATGTCGACGAAGTCGACCGTTGCGGGGAGGATCTTCTGGGAGTTGAAGATCTCGGCGAGCTTCGCCAGGCGGGGGTCGGGGACGCCGACGACACCGACGTTGGGCTCGATGGTGGCGAACGGGTAGTTGGCCGCCAGCACGTCGTTCTTGGTCAGGGCGTTGAACAGGGTCGACTTGCCGACATTCGGCAGGCCGACGATTCCGATCGTGAGCGACACGTTGGCGACTTCCTGGAGTGAGGACTGGCCCGGGAGTGGACCGATCCCCCAGTTTACGGGCGTGCCCCGCCGGACCCACGACCGGAAGGGTGAGTGACCGCGTGACTTCGAACGCAAGGCCAAGGTCACCCAAAGGGCGTGTCCTGCGCCTGATTCGTCCCTCCCCGCGTCCTACGTTGTACAGGTGGAGCAACACAGGGCACGTCCCCCTCGTCCCCAGCAGCGGTCGCAGTCCCCCCTGCTCCCGCCGGGCGGGCCCGCCGAGGCCGCCGGCGCCCGCCGGGTGGCGGTGAGACCGGCACGGACCGTGCCGCCCGTCCTGCTGGCACTGCGGCGGCTGCCCAGCCCGCGGCTGACCGGGCTCGGCAGCGGGCTGTTCGCCGCGGCCGTGATGCTGGTGGCCGGCGGACTGGACCGGCTGCTGTTCGACGGTTCGTCGCTCGTGTACGGACTGCTCTTCCTGCCCCTCAGCGCCCTCGTCGCACTGTGGGTGCGCCCCGCCGACCTGGTCACCGCGCCGATCGTCGTACCGATCGCCTTCGCCGTCGGTCTGGTGCCGATCGCCGGGGGGTCGAGCGGGTTCGGCGGCCGTGTCATGGCCGTGGTCACGGCGCTCGCCGTACACGCGGGCTGGCTGTACGGCGGCACGCTCGTGGCCGGGCTGATCGCGACCGTGCGCAAGGTGCGGCTGATGACGCGGCGGCGGACCACCGCGCGGGCGGCCGCCCAAGCCGCCGCCCAGTCCGCCGCGCGTGTCACCGCCAAGGCCGCCGCCCCCAAGGCCGCCACCCGGCGCGCGGCCCGGAAGCCCGCGAAGTAGCGGGAGGGGGCGGCGGAACGGAAACGGCGGGAGGGAGCGGCGGAGCAGGAGCCGCTACGCGCCGGCGCGGGCCGCCATGGCCGCGCCCACGATCCCCGCGTTGTTCTGGAGCTGCGCGGGGACGATCTCGGCGCGGATGCCCTCGATCAGGTGGAGGAACTTCTCGGCCTTGCGGCTGACCCCGCCGCCGATGATGAAGAGCTCCGGCGAGAACAGCATCTCGACGTGCGCCAGGTACTTCCGCACCCGGTGCGCCCACTGCTCCCAGGACAGGTCCTCGTCCTCCTTGGCCTTCGTGGAGGCGCGCTTCTCCGCGTCGTGGCCGTCCAGCTCGAGATGGCCCAGCTCGGTGTTGGGCACCAGGACGCCGTCGCGGAAGAGCGCGCTGCCGATGCCCGTACCGAACGTCAGCAGGAAGACCGTGCCCTTGCGGCCGGCGCCCGCGCCGAACGTCATCTCGGCGACGCCGGCCGCGTCGGCGTCGTTGAGGACGGTGACGGGCAGGCCCAGGCGGTCACCGAGCATGGCCCGCGCGTCGGCGTCGATCCAGCCCTTGTCGACGTTCGCGGCGGTACGGGTGACCCCGTCCGTGACCACGCCGGGGAAGGTGACGCCGACCCTGCCGCTCCAGCCGAAATGGCCGACGACCTCCTGGACGCACTCGACCACGCGCTCGGGCGTGGCCGGGTGCGGGGTCAGTACCTTGTGCCGCGGCTCCGCCAGGTCTCCGCGCTCCAGGTTCACGGGAGCGCCCTTGATGCCGGATCCGCCGATGTCCACTCCGAACACGTTCATGGACTCAACGTTACGGGGTGGAGCCGACCGTCACGTGCCGGAGGCGTCACTTGCCGGAGAGGCGGGCCGCTTCGGCGCGCAGGTCGCGGCGGAGCTCCTTGGGCAGCGAGAAGGTGATCGACTCGTCGGCGGTCTTCACGGTCTCCACGTCGCCGTAGCCGCGCTCGGCCAGCCACTCCAGTACGCCGTCGACCAGGACGTCGGGGACCGAGGCGCCGGAGGTCAGGCCGACCGTGGTGACGCCTTCCAGCCACGCCTCGTCGATCTCGTCGGCGAAGTCCACCAGGTGCGCGGCGGGGGCGCCGGCGTCGAGGGCGACCTCGACCATGCGGATCGAGTTCGAGGAGTTCTTGGAGCCCACGACGATGACGAGCTGGGCGTCCTCGGCCAGCTTCTTCACCGCGATCTGGCGGTTCTGCGTGGCGTAGCAGATGTCGTCGCTGGGAGGGGAGAGGAGGTTCGGGAACTTCTGCTTCAGGGCGTCGACCGTCTCCATGGTCTCGTCGACCGAGAGCGTGGTCTGGGAGAGCCAGACGACCTTCGACTCGTCGCGCACGGAGACGTTCGCGACGTCCTCGGGGCCGTCGACCAGGGTGATGTGGTCGGGGGCCTCGCCGGAGGTGCCGATGACCTCCTCGTGGCCCTCGTGGCCGATCAGGAGGATGTCGTAGTCCTCCTTGGCGAAGCGGACGGCTTCCTTGTGGACCTTGGTGACCAGCGGGCAGGTCGCGTCGATCGTCGCGAGCTTCCGCTCGGCGGCCTCCTGGTGGACGGTCGGCGCGACGCCGTGGGCGGAGAACATGACGATCGAGCCCTCGGGGACCTCGGCGGTCACGTCGACGAAGATCGCGCCCTTCTTCTCCAGGGTCTGGACGACGTACTTGTTGTGGACGATCTCGTGGCGGACGTAGATCGGCGCCCCGTACTGCTCCAGGGCCTTCTCCACGGCGATCACGGCACGGTCCACGCCCGCGCAGTAGCCACGGGGGGCGGCGAGAAGGACACGGCGGGCGGCGGGTGCAGTCGTCATGTTTCCCATCGTACGGGCGTGCCCGGGGCCCGGAGATCGGGACGGTGGTCAAGACTGGACGCCTGACCGCGTGGTTCTGCGTACGGAGGCGTGATGACCGGGACGGGAGACGGGACGCGGGAAGAGGCGGCCGGGCTCCGGCGCAGTCTGGGATTCCGGGACCTGGTCGTCTACGGGCTGCTCTTCATCGCTCCCATGGCCCCGGTCGGCGTGTTCGGGACGCTCGACGCCAAGTCGCACGGCGCGGTGGCCCTCGTCTACGTCGTCGCGACGGTCGCGATGGCGTTCACCGCGTTCAGTTACGCCCAGATGGTGCGGGTGGTCCCCCAGGCGGGCTCGGTCTTCGCGTACGCCCGCAAGGCGCTCGGCGAGGGGCCCGGGTTCATCGCCGGGTGGATGGCGATGCTGGATTACGTGCTGATCCCGGCGGTCGCGTACCTCTTCTCCGGGATCGCGATGCACGCGCTCGTGCCGTCCGTCTCGCAGTGGGTGTGGACGGCGATCGCGGTGGTGGTGACCACGGGGCTGAACATGTGGGGCGTACGGGCGGCCGCGCGCGTGGGCTTCGCGGTGCTGGCCATGGAGATCGTGGTGCTGCTGGTGTTCGTGGTGGCCGCGGTCGTGGTGCTCGTACAGGACGGGGCGCGGCGCGGCTGGCTCTCGCCGCTGTCCGGCGACGGTTCCCTGGGGGGCTTCTCGCTCGCCGCGGTGCTGGGCGCGGTGTCGGTGGCGGTGCTGTCGTACCTCGGGTTCGACGCGATCGCGTCGTTCGCGGAGGAGGTGACGGGCGGCTCGGCGAAGGTGGCGCGGGCGGTGCTGTTCTGCCTGGCGCTGGCGGGCGTGCTGTTCGTGGCGCAGACGTATCTGGCGGCGCTGCTCCAGCCGGGCCCGGCGGCGGAGCTCGCCGCGGAACCGGGGAAGCAGGGGACCGCCTTCTACGACGCGGTGGACGCCTCGGTCGGGACCTGGCTGGGCGACCTGGTGGCGGTGAGCAAGGCGGTCGGAGCGGCGTTCGCGGCGCTGGCGGGGCAGGCGGCGGCCGGACGGCTGCTGTTCGCGATGGCACGGGAGCGGCGGCTGCCGGGCGCCTTGGCGAAGGTCGATCCCGCCTCGGGCGTGCCGCGGCTCGCGCTGGGGGTCGCGGCCGTGGTGACGCTGGTGGCGGCGGTGTGGGCGGCCCGGCGCGACGACGGTCTCGACCATCTGGTGTCGGTGGTCGACATCGGGGCGCTGACGGCGTTCGTGCTGCTGCACGTGTCGGTGGTGAGCTGGTTCGCCGTACGGCGGATGGCGGGGCCGCCGGTGTGGTGGCGGCACGTGCTGATGCCGGCGCTGGGTGCGGCGGTGGCGGTCGCGGTGATCGTGGAGGCGTCGCGCACGGCGCAGGTGGTGGGCGCGGTGTGGCTGGCCGTGGGGCTGGTCGTGGTGGTCGCGCAACGGGGGCGCCGGACCGGGCCCGGTGTCGGTGCCGGCGGCTAGCCTTCGTACATGGCTCTGAATACGTCCGCTGACGCCCCGCTGCCGGTCGGTGAGGTCTCGCGCCTCATCGGCGGGTGGATCGACCGGTTGGGGGCGGTGTGGGTCGAGGGGCAGATCACGCAGCTGTCGCGCAGGCCCGGCGCCGGGGTCGTCTTCCTGACCCTGCGCGACCCCTCGCAGGACATCTCGGTGGGCGTGACCTGCTTCCGGCAGGTCTTCGACCCGGTCGCGGACGTGATCACGGAGGGCGCGCGGGTCGTGGTGCGCGCGAAGCCCGAGTGGTACGCGCCGCGCGGGCAGCTGTCGCTGCGGGCGGCGGAGATCAAGCCGGTGGGGATCGGTGAGCTGCTCGCCCGGCTGGAGCTGCTGAAGAAGTCGCTGGCGGCCGAGGGGCTCTTCGCGCCGGACCGCAAGCGGCCCCTGCCGTTCCTGCCGCAGTGCGTCGGTCTGGTGACGGGCCGGGCGTCGGCGGCGGAGCGCGACGTCCTGGAGAACGCCCGCCGGCGCTGGCCCGCCGTCCGCTTCGAGGTGCGCAACGTGGCGGTGCAGGGGGTGAGCGCGGTGGCGCAGGTCGTCCAGGCCGTCAAGGAGCTGGACGAGCTGGCGGAGGTCGACGTCATCATCGTGGCGCGCGGCGGGGGCAGCGTCGAGGACCTGCTGCCGTTCTCGGACGAGCAGCTCGTCCGGACGGTGTCCGGGTGCCGTACGCCGGTGGTGTCGGCGATCGGGCACGAGCCGGACTCGCCGCTGCTCGACCTGGTGGCGGACCTGAGGGCGTCGACGCCGACGGACGCGGCGAAGAAGGTCGTGCCGGACGTCGGTGAGGAGCTGGACCGCGTCCAGCTCCTGCGCGACCGGGCGCTGCGGACCGTGCAGGGCCTGCTGGACCGCGAGGAGCGCGGGCTCGCGCACGCGCTGGCCCGGCCCTCGATGGAACGGCCGCACCGGATGGTGGAGGACCGCGAGGCGGAGGTCGACGCGCTGGTGGCGCGCAGCCGGCGCACGCTGGGGCACCTGCTGGACCGGGCGGACTCGGAGCTGTCGCACACCAGGGCCAGGGTGGTCGCGCTGTCCCCGGCGGCCACCCTGGAGCGCGGTTACGCGGTGCTCCAGCGGGGCGACGGTGCGGTGGTCCGCTCTCCGGGGGAGATCGCGCCGGGCGACGAGCTGCGGGCCCGGGTCTCGGAGGGCGAGTTCGCCGTGCGGGTCGTGGAGTGAGCGCGCCGCGGAGCCTGCCGCACCGGGGTGAAGCGCGCGGCCGGTGACCGGTGCCGTCGGGAGAGGTCTTCGGGAAGGGGTGGGGCGCGGTGCAGAAACAGTCTTGTTCGTACGCACACATAGGGTGGAACGCATGGCCAAAACGGATGAATCCGCGACGACGCTCGGGTACGAGCAGGCCCGGGACGAGCTGATCGAGGTCGTACGGCGCCTGGAAGCGGGCGGTACGACGCTGGAGGAGTCACTCGCGCTCTGGGAGCGCGGCGAGGAGCTGGCGAAGGTCTGCCGGCGCTGGCTGGACGGGGCCAGGGCCCGTCTGGACGCCGCGCTCGCGGACGAGAGCTGAAGGACGGGCGGGGAAAGAGGCCGGGCGGGGGGCCGGGCGCGCGCTGTGAGGCCGGTCACGACGACACCGCTTTAGTTGAAAGTTAACCTAATTTGACCTACGGTGAAGTCACTGCCCGACCCCTTCGCCCCACCCCCCTCGTACGCCCGGAAGGCAAGCCGCATGTCTCTCGTTCTTGACGCCGCCGCCCAGGACCTCCTCTTCCGCGAGGCCCGCACCGCGAACACCTTCACCGACGAGCCGGTGACCGAGGAGCAGGTCCAGGCCATCTACGACCTGGTCAAGTTCGGCCCGACCGCGTTCAACCAGTCGCCGCTGCGCGTCGTCCTGGTCCGCTCCCCCGAGGCCCGCGAGCGCCTCGTCCCGCTCATGGCCGAGGGCAACCAGCCGAAGACCGCCTCCGCCCCGCTGGTCGCGATCCTGGCCGCCGACAACGAGTTCCACGAGGACCTTCCGGCCCTGTTCCCGCACTTCCCGCAGGCCAAGGACGTGTTCTTCTCGGAGCGCCCGGCCCGCGAGGCGGCCGCCGGCCTCAACGCCGCCCTCCAGGCCGCGTACTTCATCGTGGGCGTCCGCGCCGCCGGCCTGGCCGCGGGCCCGATGACCGGCTTCGACTTCGCCGGCGTCCAGAAGGAGTTCCTGGACGGCGACCACACCCCGCTGATGATCGTCAACATCGGCAAGCCCGGTGACGACGCGTGGTTCCCGCGCTCCCCGCGCCTGGCCTACGACGAGGTCGTCACCACCGTCTGACGCCGGCCCGTCCGGACGACGGGACATGACGAAGCCGCCGCAACCCAGGGGT
>NZ_JBSFUB010000030.1:0-70897 GCF_053591575.1 Streptomyces altiplanensis
GCCGCAGCGCTCCTGTGGCCCCGGACGGAGCCCGGGGCAGCAGCGGACGGACGAAGAGCCCGGGAACCGGGCATGACCGGTCCCCGGGTTCGCTGCCCGGTGGGGCTCAGCCGAGCCGGAGTGCCACCCGCTCCGTGCCCGCCGCGGCGGGCAGCAGCGTGCCCAGGTCCGTGCGCTCGGCGCCCGCGGGCAGTTCCGCCGGCGCGTCGCCGGTGAGCAGCACCCGCCAGGGGCCGGGCGCGCCCTCGGCCTCGACCGTCAGCACACCGCGCTCGCGCCGGGTGCGGAACACCGCGGCCGTCGAGCCGTCCGGCGCCGGGATCTCGGTGACGACCGTGGCCCCCTCGGCCGTGGCCCCCTCGGCCGGGGCGCCGACCCGGAGCGTGACGCCGTCGGCCCAGTCGTACACGGCCTCGTCGTCCTCCGCGCCGAACGGGATGACGGAGCCGGGCCGGGCCAGCAGCGGCAGGGTGTCGTAGCCGTGCGTCTCCTGGCGCCAGCACGGGCCCTGGACGCGCTCGCCGGTGAGCAGGTGGGTCCAGGTGCCCTCCGGCACGTAGTACTCCACCGTCCCGTCCTCGGAGAAGACCGGTGCGACGAGGATGTCCCCGCCGAGCATGTACTGCCGGTCCAGGGGGTGGCAGGAGGGGTCGTCCGGGAACTCCAGGACCATCGCCCGCATGACCGGGGTGCCCTGCCGGGCGGCCTGCCGGGACGCCTCGTACAGGTACGGCATCAGCCGGTGCTTGAGGCGGGTGAAGTCGCGGGTGACCGCGACGGCCTCCTCGTCGTAGTCCCACGGCACCCGGTAGCTCTTGCTGCCGTGCAGCCGGCTGTGCGAGGAGAGCAGCCCGAACTGCGTCCACCGCTTGAAGACCGCGGGGGTCGGGGTGCCTTCGAAGCCGCCGATGTCGTGGCTCCAGAAGCCGAAGCCGGACAGCCCCAGCGACAGCCCGCCGCGCAGCGACTCGGCCATCGCGTTGAACGTCGACTCGCAGTCGCCGCCCCAGTGCACCGGGAACCGCTGGCCGCCCGCCGTCGCGGACCGGGCGAAGAGGACGGCCTCGTTCGCGCCGCGTTCCTGGGCCAGCACCTCGAACACGGTCTCGTTGTAGAGCTGGGTGTAGTAGTTGTGCATCAGCTCGGGGTCCGAGCCGTCGTGCCAGACGACATCGGTCGGGACGCGCTCGCCGAAGTCCGTCTTGAAGCAGTCCACGCCCTGCCGGGCGAGGCCGCGCAGCTTCTCCGCGTACCAGCTCCTGGCGCCGGGATGGGTGAAGTCCACCAGGCCCATGCCGGCCTGCCACAGGTCCCACTGCCAGACGTCGCCGTTCGGTTTGCGCACCAGGAAGCCCTGGGCGCGCGCCTCCTCGAACAGCGGGGACTTCTGCGCGATGTACGGGTTGATCCACACCGAGATCCGCAGGCCCCGCTCCTTCAGCCGGGCCAGCATTCCCTCCGGGTCCGGGAAGACGTCCGGGTCCCAGGTGAAGTCGCACCACTGGTACTGGCGCATCCAGAAGCAGTCGAAGTGGAACACCCCGAGCGGGATGTCGCGCTCCGCCATGCCGTTGACGAACCGGTTCACCGTCTCTTCGTCGTAGGAGGTGGTGAAGGACGTCGACAGCCACAGTCCGAGCGACCACGCCGGCGGCAGCGCGGGGCGGCCGGTGAGCGCCGTGTAGCGGTCCAGGATCTCCTTGGGCGTCGGCCCGTGGATGACGAAGTACTCGACCGACTGGCCTTCGACACTGAACTGCGTCTGCCCGACCGACTCGGAGCCGATCTCGTACGACACCTTGCCCGGGTGGTTGACGAAGACGCCGTAGCCCCGGTTCGTCAGGTGGAACGGGACGTTCTTGTACGCCTGCTCGCTGGCCGTGCCGCCGTCGGCCTGCCAGATGTCGACCGTCTGGCCGTTCCTGGTGAACGGGGTGAACCGCTCCCCCAGCCCGTAGACCAGCTCGCCGACGCCCAGGGACAGCTGGGCGATGGTGTGGTGGCGGCCGTCGCCCGTGGTCGCGAAGCCCGTGCCGCGGCTCCCCGCCGAGGTCAGGGTCCGGCCGCCGGCGACGAACTCCAGCCGCCACGGTGCGTCGGTGTCCACGCGCAGCGACAGCTTGCCGCTGGTCAGCTCGGCCACCGGGCCGTCCCAGGAGATCTTCGGGGTGTGGCCGGGCTCGGTGTTCAGCGCGAAGTGCGGGCCGCGGTCCACGCCGCCGCCGTGGTGGGTGGAGCGGACGCCGATCACGCCCTCGGCGGGCGACCAGCACTCCACGGTGATCAGCGGGCTGTTGAGGGTGTGCCCCCGGGTCTTCACGTGGCGGACCGGGGCGTAGAGGGTGAGCCGGCCGTCCTCGGCACGGGCATCGGAGACCTCGGTGGCGTACGAGGCCCGGACGCCTTCGCGCATGAGCCAGTAGCCGTCGGTGAATTTCATCGGTGGGGCTGCTCCTGCACAGGGGTACGGGTACGGGTGCGGTCGCGGTGGTCGGTGATCAGGTCCCGGTACCAGCGGTAGCTGTCCTTCGGGGTGCGCTCCAGGGTGTCGTAGTCGACCCGGACGATCCCGAACCGCTTGCTGTAGCCGCGGGCCCACTCGAAGTTGTCCAGCAGCGACCAGACGTAGTAGCCGCGCACGTCCACGCCCTGCTCCATGGCGTCGGCGAGCGCCGCGAGGTGGTCGCGCAGATACGCCACCCGGTCGGCGTCGCGGATCTGCCCGTCGCCGTCCGCCCGGTCGTCCTCGGCGCTGCCGTTCTCGGTGATCAGCAGCGGGGGCAGGCCGGGGTAGCGCCGGCGCAGGCCGGTCAGCAGGTCCGTGAAGGCGCCCGGGACCACGGGCCAGCCCATCGTGGTCCGCCGTACGCCGTCGCACCACGACTCCTCGGCACGGATGTCCACGGCGGTGCGCGTGGCCGGGTCGGGGTCCTGGAACGGCACGTCGGAGACGGTGATCGGCCGGTAGTAGTTGATGCCGACGAAGTCCAGCGGCGCGCCGATCAGTTCCAGGTCACCGTCGCGCCGGTACGAGCCGTCGGCCAGTCCGCCCCAGGTCTCCCGCTCGTGCTCCGGGTAGTGCCCGGCCAGCAGCGGGTCGAGGAAGACGTCGTTGTGCATGGTCTGCGCGCGGCGCACCGCGTCCCGGTCGGCCTCGCTGTCCGTGGCGGGCAGCAGCACGTCCGGGTTGAGGGTGACGCCGACGTCCGTGGCGCCCGCCTCGCGCAGCGCCCGTACGGCCAGCCCGTGGCCCACCAGCAGGTGGTGCGCGGCGGCGAGCGCGCCCCGGCCCTCGCGGGCGCCGGGGGCGTGGCTGCCGGAGCCGTAGCCGACGAAGGAGCTGCAGAACGGCTCGTTCAGGGTGATCCAGCGGCCGATCCGGTCGCCGAGCCGGTCCGCCACGATCCGGGTGTAGTCGGCGAACCGCTCCGCCGTCTCCCGTACCCGCCAGCCGCCCCTGTCCTCCAGCGTCTGCGGCAGGTCCCAGTGGTAGAGCGTCGCGGCGGGGGCGATGCCGGCGGCCAGCAGCTCGTCCGTCAGCCGGTCGTAGAAGTCCAGGCCCTTGGGGTTGCCGGGGCCGGTTCCGTCCGGCTGCACCCGCGGCCAGGCGATCGAGAAGCGGTAGGTGTCCACGCCCAGGTCGCGCAGCAGGACGACGTCCTCGCGGTAGCGGTGGTAGTGGTCGCAGGCGACGTCGCCGGTGGCGCCGTCGGCCACCCGGCCGGGCTCGCGGCAGTACGTGTCCCAGATGGAGGGGGTGCGCCCGTCCTCGTCGTGGGCGCCCTCGATCTGGTAGGCGGCCGTGGCGGCGCCGAAGAGGAAACCGTCCGGGAAGCGGGGGAACCCGGGGCCGTCGGTGGGGGAACTCATCAGGATCGCTTGCCTTCTTCTCCGGTCGGCGGTCACTACTTGACGGACCCGCCGGCGATGCCGGCGGCGATGTACTTCTGGGCGACGACGAGCAGGACCGCCGCGGGCACGGCCGACAGCACGGCGGTGGCCATCACGGCACCCCAGTCGCTGACGTGTGCCCCGACGAACTGGTAGATGCCGAGGGTGACCGGCTTGACGTCGTCGGTCGTGTTGAGGGTCAGGGCGAACATGAAGTCCGACCAGGCGAAGAGGAAGGTGAACAGCCCGGCCGTGATCAGCGCGTTGCGGCTCATCGGCAGCACGATCCGGATGAACGCCGTGAACCGGTTGGCGCCGTCGACCAGCGCCGCCTCGATCACCTCGCCGGGGATGGCCACCATGAACGCCCGCAACAGCACGATGGAGAACGGCAGCCCCAGCGAGGCGTCCGCCAGGATCAGTCCCAGATAGGAGTTGACCAGGCCCAGCTCCGCGTACGCGCTGTAGAGGGCGTTGGCAATGACGATGCCCGGCACCATCTGGGTGATCAGGGTGGTGAAGACGATGGTCTGCCCGCCCTTGAGCCCGAACTGCGCCAGCCCGTACGCGGCCGGAGCGGCCAGTGCCAGGCAGACGACGACCGAACCGAGGGCCACGGTCAGGCTCGTCAGCAGCGACTTGCCCTGGCTGCTGAGCGCCGCGTCGAAGTTGGACAGGCTCGGCGAGGTCGGGAACCAGCCGGTGGCGGCGGTGCTGGTGTCGGGCTGCAACGCGGTGTTGAGCATCCAGTACACCGGGAACAGCAGGAGGACGAGGATGAGCAGCGCGGCAGTGGTGTTCCAGGCACCGCGCAGGGACGACGGCTTCATCGGTCTCACTGGTATCACTTCCCCCTTCCGAAGTCGGCCCGGTTGGCCCGCAGGTAGAGCACGGCGAAGACCGCGCTGATGAGGATGAGGACGTTGCCGACGACCGCGCCCTGGCCGAAGTCGAGCTGGAGGAAGGACAGTTGGTAGGTCACGGTGCCCAGGGTCTGGGTGGAGTCGGCGGGGCCGCCCGAGGTGAGTGCCAGGATCAGGTCCAGGATCTTCACCGTGGACATGAAGCCCAGCACCAGCACCACGGTGACCACCGGGCGGAGCAGCGGCAGCGTGATGCTGCGGAAGGTCCGCCACGGGCTCGCGCCGTCCAGCGACGCCGCCTCGTACAGCTCACGGGGGATCTCCTGGAGCCCGCCGTAGAGGATCACCATGTTGAACGGGATGCCGATCCAGATGTTGACCAGGATCGCCGACAGCAGTGCCACGCTCGGGCTGCTCAGCCACGGCACGCCGCTGTCGGTCAGGCCGAGCGCCTGGAGCGCGCTGTTGAGGATGCCGTGGTCCTGGTCGAGGATGCGCCGCCAGACGACGGCGGACACCACCATGGGGACCAGCCAGGGCAGCAGCAGCACCGCGCGTATCGTCCCGGAGAGCCGGAACCGGCGGGAGAAGAACACGGCCAGCGCCAGTCCGAGGGTGAACTGGCCGGCCAGCGAGCCGATGGTGAAGACCGCGGTGTGCCACAGCGAGTGGGCGAACAGTTCGT
Source organism: Streptomyces altiplanensis (assembly GCF_053591575.1). Lineage (NCBI taxonomy): Bacteria > Bacillati > Actinomycetota > Actinomycetes > Kitasatosporales > Streptomycetaceae > Streptomyces > Streptomyces altiplanensis. The sequence goes on from NZ_JBSFUB010000030.1 coordinate 5,440, forward strand.
CGGAGAAGACGGCGCGCCAGTTGTCGAGCCCGTTGAAGGGTGCCTCACCGGTGAAGTACGTCTTCGGCGTGTAGTGCTGAAAGCTCATCAGGACGTTGCGGACGAGCGGGTAGCCGAAGAACAGCGCCATGTAGACCAGCGCGGGCAGGACGAACAGCCGGCGCAGCGCGGAGCGCCGGCCGCGCAGGGAGGTGGGCTTCGGCGCGAGAGCGGCGGTGCTCGCCGTCGCGGTGGCGGAGGAGGGAGCGGTACTCATGGGCGTCCTCACTTCTCCTCGTCCGCGGCCTGCGACTGCGCCCGCTCCAACGCCGCCCCGGGCTCGGAGCGGCCCGTCAGCACCGACTGGAAGGAGCCCGCGAGCGCGTCCTGGATCACCGGCCAGCGGGTTCCGACCTGTGCGGTACGGGAGCGGGCCGTCGCGACCAGGTTCACGAAGGGGGCCAGTTCGGGGTTCTCCGCGGCGTACCGGCCGGCGGCGGCCGCGCGGGTGGGCACGTTGTTCACGCGTTCGCCCCACGCGAGCTGGTTCCCCTCCTCGTTCAGGCAGTTGAGGATCCTCGCCGCGTTCCGCTCGCGCTCGGGGCCGTCCTCGTTCTTCGGCACGGCCATCACCGTGCCGCCGATCGGCGGCACCGCGTCCTGTCCGGCCTCGGGCACCGGGATCGTGGCGACGGCCCAGTCCACCTCGTCCTGCGCACTGAGGACAGGCACCTGCCACGGCCCGTTGATCATCATGGCGGCACGGCCCGCGACGAACTGGTCGTTGACGTCCTGCTGGTTCCAGTTGACGACTGAGGCCGACACGGACTTGTCGTCCAGCATGCTCTTCCAGAGCTCCAGCGCCGCTTCGCCCCTGCCGTTGTCCAGCTGTGCCTCGTCACCTCCGCCGGACCAGAAGAACGGCAGGAACTGGTACACGCCGTCGGCGTTGGGGCTCGCGCTGAACGCCATCCCGTAGGTGTCGCCGCCGGTCAGTTTCTTCGCGGTTTCCCGCAGCTCGTCCCAGGTGGCGGGCGGCTCGACCCCGGCCTCGCGCAGCATGTCCTTGTTGTAGAGCAGCGCGAGGGAGTTCACTGAACGGGCGACCCCGTACTGCTCACCGTCATGGCTGCCGAGCGAGGTGGCGCTGTCGGAGAAGCCCGAGGTGTTCAGGCCGATCTCCTTCAGCGGGCGCAGTCCGCCCGTCCCCGCGAACTGCGGCAGCTCCGAGCCGTCGAGTTCGAGGATGTCGGTGAGCGAGTCGGACGAGGCCATCCGCAGGGCCTTCGATGCGACGGTGTCGGCGGGCACGCTGATCTGCTCGACCCTCAGGCCCAGCGGCTTCGCGCAGCGGTCGAAGAACTCCTGGTTGGCGTCGTGCTCGGCCGCGTCGGTGGCCGAGTTGAGGACGGTGACGGTGCCGGGGTCGGGGGTGGTGGCACACCCCGTGAGGCCCAGCGCCGACAGGGCGGTGACGGCGGTGGACGCCGCGATCAGCCTTGTGCGCCTGGCAGGGCGTTGCATGGTGATGGTTCTCCGTTCACGAAGACGGCTCCGAGGGAGGACCGATCACGCACCCGGTCGCCATCCGGGGGGAGATCAGCCGGTGTGGTGGGTGTTCTCCCGCCGGGTCCGAGGTGTCAGCGCCGATGGCTCCGATGGCGAGCCGGACCACGGCGGCGGACATCTCCGCGACGGGAAGTTCGATACGGGGCAGCCGCCGGCCGCCCAGGTCGTCCGGGATGCTGCCGACCAGCACGAGCGCCAGGTCCTCCGGTACCCGCAGGCCGAGCGCGGTGATCTCGTCCAGCAGATGCGGCAGGAGGATCAGGTGCTGGACGACGAGTGCGGTCGGGGCGGGGCGGACGGAGAGCACCTCGCGCAACCGGCGGCCCAGTTCCTCGGGTTCGCCGCTGGAGGGCACGGTCCGCAGCTCCGCGGTGGTCTCCGCGGCGGCCAGCCGGGCGCCGCGGAGACCGTGCAGCGCGTAGCCGCGCCGGGAGTCGATCTCGTGGTCGGCGGAGGACAGGAACACGATCCGCCGGTGGCCGGCCGCCGCGGTCTCCCGCAGGGCCAGGGCGACGGCGGCCTCCCAGTCGAGATCCACCCACGGCATACCGGGGTCGCTCTCACTGCGGCCGAGCAGCGCGGCCGGGAACTCCAGCTCGCGGAGTGCGGCGACGCGCGGATCCTCCTCTTCCACTGCCATCAGCACCGCGGCGTCCGCCATGCCGCTGCCGGCGACCCGGCGCATCCCGGCGACGCCGTCGAGGTCGGTGATCAGCACCACGTCGTGGCCGTGAGCGCGGGCGGCGTCGCTGATGTCGATGGCGAACGTACCGTCCGCGCCCCGGGACTTGCCGGGGACGCGGGGGACGGCCAGTGCCAGTACGCGGGTGCGGGCACTGCGCAGGCTGCGGGCGGAGGCACGGGGGTGGTAACCCAGCTCCTCGACGGCGGCGCGGACGGCGCGGCGGGTCTCGTCGGAGATCTTCCGGGAGCCGCTGAGCACGTACGAGACAGTGCTGGGGGCCACACCGGCCCGCTCGGCCACGTCCTTGATCGTTGCCACGCCGCTCCTTCGCTGACTGGTCGAATCGATTCGTCGAATCGATTCGATTCAACGTGGCCGTAATGCTAGGCAGTTGGGAGATCGCGGACAAGAGTCCGGAGCGAAGTAATCCGGGGCGACCGGGAGATGGGCCGGCGCGGCCGGAGTACGGGTTCGTGACGTGCAGGACGGTGCGCTCCCCCGCCGTCTGGAACGCGGTGGCGCGAAGCGCGGCCGCAGCCGGGCCGTCGGCGCGTTCCTTCGGCCCGGCTCGGGAGCGGGTTCCCCAGCCCCGGGCTCCGCACCTCGTCGATCCGTCGCCGGGTCGCCGGGCCGCCGGGCCGCCGGGCCGCCGGGCCATCAGGCCATCAGGCCAGTCTCCGCGACGATGTCGGCGGCGTCGGCCTGGCCGGACCTGGCGCTGCTGCGGCAGCCCGAGCGGGGTGAGCGCTCGATCCGTCGTACCCCGCTGGTCACCGCTCGCCACGCCCATGTCACCCACCCGGCCGGAGACAGCGGACCGATCCTGTCCGCAAGGGGTGTCAGGGTGACTCCATGGACGCAAACGGACTCGGCTTGGACCGGACACTGCGCGACCTCTGCCCGCACACGGAACCCGCTACGAACGGAGCAACCCGATGAGCCGCCACATCCAGGTCACCTTCGACGCCCACGACCCGCGGGCGCTGTCGTCCTTCTGGCGCGACGTACTGGGCTACGTCCACCCCGGCCCGCCCGGAGTCGACGTGCCCGAGGGCGCCGACCCGCTGGCCGCGTGGGACGACTTCCTCGCGCGGATCGGCGTACCGGAAGAGCAGCGCAACACGAGATCGGCCATCGAGGACCCGGACGGGCACGGCCCCCGCGTCTTCTTCCAGCAGGTGCCGGAGGACAAGGTCGCCAAGAACCGCGTCCACCTCGACGTCCGTGCGGCTCCCGGGTTGCAGGGAGAGGAGCGGATGACGGCGCTTGAGGCCGAGTGCGACCGGCTCGTCGCGCTGGGAGCGACGCGGGTACGCCGCCACGAGCCCGCTCCCCCGATGAGCGCCGGCTTCATCGTGATGACCGACCCCGAGGGCAACGAGTTCTGCCTGGACTGACGCGATTCGTCCGCGGTCGGGCGGACGAGGCCGACGGAGGGCGGGCAGGAGTCTGCCGGCGTGGCCAGACGGTCAGGTCAGGTTTGGGCACGCCTGGGCGAGGGCGCTCCAGCAGGCGCGTTCCTCCTGGTGGGAGCCGGTCTTCGTCGTTTCGGCGACGGCCGCTCCCGCTTCTGTGGCCGCCGCGTCGACGCGGCCTTCGCGGGTGAGGAGGGTGAGTGGCCAGAGGGGTTCGCGGGGTTCGGCGCCGTCGAAGGGGCGCCAGTCCCACGGGCCGTCGAAGCGCCAGGCGCGGCCGGCCGCGTCGGCGACCTCGTCTCCGGGTTCCAGGAAGGCGTAGGGGCGGAGGACCAGGTCGAAGGTGACCGGGATGTCGTCGTCTGGATCGAGGCTTTCGCCCTGCTCCTCCAGGCGGGAGTCGTACGAGCGGCCCGCGAACAGGACGACTGTTTCCCGCCGGGGGCGTGGCAGGCGGCCGGTCTCCTTGGGCGGGTCGTAGTGGGCGACGTCGATGACGTGCACGAGGGTCGGTGGGATGCCGACGTGGCATGTGTCGCCGGCGGTGAGCCGGTCGGGCGCCGGATCGGTGCGGAACAGCCCGCGGTGCCCGTCGTCCAGCCCCGGATCGCCGTCGACGACTACCCTGCCGTTCCAGTGGATCCAGTCGCAGTCCGGGTCGGCCGACCACCACGGCCACTCGACCACGACCTGGCCGCCGTACTTCTGTTTCCCGGTGACCTGGGCCTCCGTGAACGGACAGGAGATCCTGACGACGTCGCCCACCCGGAAATCCATCACACGCCCCCGGCCCTTCGCCCCTGATGTCACGGGCGCGACAGTACCGCCCCGGTACGACAGCCACCGCGGAGGCGGCCGATGGAGCGGGGCCCATCGGGCAGGCCGGCGGGCTCACCGGCCCGGCGGAACCGGGCCCGCGCGGAGCCGGTCCCCCGGCGGAACCGGGCCCGCGTCGGAGCCGCACGTGTCACAGCCGGCAAGGGGCGGCAGCGGCCGCTCATTACCCCCGGGGTAATCGACCGCTCTCCCATCCCCCGGCAGAATCGAGCACATCGACGGGAACCCCCACCGGGGCCCGCCCGCAGCCCCGAGGAGAGCGCCATGGCCGTCAAGTCCCCTGCCACCACGCCGATTCCAGCCACCACCGCGAGTTCCGTCACCGAGGCCACCCGGACCGTCGTGCAGGATTTCCTCGCCGCCCGGGTGGCCGGGGACACCGAGCGGCTCGTCACGCTCTTCGCCGACGAGGTCGACTGGCTGCTCGCCGAGAACCCCGCCGTCCCGTGGATCCGCCCGCGGTCCACCGCCGCCGACTGCGCCGCCCAGTTCACGGAGTTGATGGAGCACACCGTGCCCGAGGACGCGCGCGCCTCCGTCGACGCCTTCCTCGTCGACGGCACCGACGCCGTCCTGACGGGGCACCTGTCGGGGACCGTACGCGCGACGGGAAAGTCCTTCGAGGGCCCGTTCGCATTGCGCCTCACCGTCGAGGACGGCCGGATCACCCGGCACCACCTCTACGAGAACAGCCTGTCGATCGCCGAGGCCTGCACTCCGTAAGGTCACCGGCGCCGCGGGCGGGACCGCGGTCAGGAGCGCCGGCAGGTGGTGCGCGGCCGAGCCGTGGATCTCATGGCGGAGCCCGTACGGCTCCGGAGCCGGGACCCGTCTCGCAACCGGACCGATGCCCCGTTCACGTCCTGCGTGTGCGGGGCTCCCGGTGTGCGAGGAGTTGCCCGCGCAGGGCGGTCAGCCGGTGGGAGTCCTCGACGGCACGCGTCCCGTCGAATGTGGTGAGGCGGACGCCAGGGCATCGTCGTCCCGACCGCAGCGACGTCAGTGGTGGCGCGGCTTTCCGTCCCTGGTTCGCCCCGGCGCACGCCGGTGCTCAGCAGGGCGCGGATCGCCTCGAACCCGCAGGCAGCAGCGCGCGTTCCGCGGGCGTGAAGTCCCGGGCCACGCCCGCGCACAGGGCGTCGGCCATGGCGTCGGGCAGGAAGTCCAGGTTCTGGTACCAGTCGCGGCCGGCGATCATCAGGTGGTGGTCGCGTACGGTGATGCCGAGCGGCCTGCCCACCGGGTGGCCGGTCAGCAACAGCCCGCTTTCCAAGTCCCAGAACTGCACCTCGCCCACGAAGCCGCCGCCCAGGGTCATCAGTGTGCCGCGCGCGCCAAAGCCGATCAGATCGGTGACTTGCGCTCCCGCCGCCGCCAGCGCGGGGCCCAGTTCCTTGCCCGCGTTCACGTCCCAGCGGCGCAGGAATCCGTCGGCGTTGCGCGTCATGAGGTGCCGGCCGTCGGAGGTGAACACGAGTGGTGTCGGATCGGTCGTCTCGAAGCGAGGGTGCAACTCGCCTGTGGTGAGGGCGCGCAGACGGGTGGCGGTGCGCAGGTTCCAGAGTTCGACGCTGCCGGTGTTCCCGCCGGCACTGGTGACGACGGCCACCTCGTCCGGGTGGCCGGGGCGGGCCCGGAGTTGCCCGTAAGAGGTGAAGGAGTTCGCCGTCTGCTGCTCGGTGCGGCGTTCCACCTGGATCGCCGGTCCGACGCGGCTGCCGGTTGCGGCGTCGACGAGCATCACTCTGCCGTCGGTGGTCATGACCGCGATCTCGCTGCCGCGCACCGGTTCGACGGCTTCCACACCCTTGCTCCTGGCCGGGCGGCCGGTGTCCTCCCATGCGAGGTCGGTGCGTGTACGGAGGTCGTGGGAGGCGGCGGTGAGCTCGCGGTCCGGTCGGTGCAGCACGATCCACCGGGAGTCGGCCGTCCATACCGGCAGGGGGGCGGTGCCGGCTCCGGAGTCCCAGGGCATGCTCCGGGTGGCGCCGGTCGTGGTGTCGACGACGGTCAGCGACTGGTCGGCGAGGAACGCGAGGTGCTTCCCGTCGGGTGCCAGTGCGCCCTGCTCGGTGGCGTTGGCCTCGCCGACCAGGGATGCGGCGGACGCCTCCAGGGGAGCGGCCCGGGCGGTCAGCAGCGCGTTGGGGGTGGGAACGGCGACGGTGACATGGCGGTCGTCACCCTCGGCGGGAACGACTGTGATGTTCGCGGCCGACAGATCGTCGTACGAGCTGTCGGCGGCCGATCTGGTCCGGTAGGCGTCGCCGGTCCGCAGGTGGATCAGGGTGAACTCGGCGTACGCCCCTTCCTCGACGAACTGGATGTAGACGGCGAATTCCCCGGTCGCGTCGATCAGGTCGCCCGTGGTTGTCGTGCCGCCCGCAGGGGCGGGCAGGGCAACGGCGCGCTCCCTCGCCGGGCTCGCGGGGCGTACGCGCAAGGTCGCGTCGTGGATGCTGTCCGGTTCCTCGACGAGCAGTTCGCCGCCCCCCGCGACCGTGGTGTGGCTGCGGGCCGCGAAGGCATGGACCGGGCGGCCCGTCGCAAGGTCGCGGATCACCGTTCGCCGGACGTCGGGCGGCGAGTACTCCGGTGTGAAAACGACCTGCCCGGGGTCCTTGGTGAAGGCGGCCGCGCGCGTGTGGTCCGGTACGAGGCCGGGGTCGGCCGGCAGCTGCCGGCCGGTGGCCACGTCCCAGGCCGAGACGACGGCTTGGCGCTCCCGAGCGTCCTTGGCGCCGGACGCGTCGTAGAACTTGAACATCCGCAGCAGACGCCGGCCGTCGCCGCTGAAGTCCACTGAGACACCGTTCGGCTTGCGCCCGGCCGCGTCGTCGGACGCCAGGTGGCGGGGTTTCGCGGCGGGCTCGGTGAGGTCCCACAGCCACACGCCGCCGTCGGCCTCCGCCTGGGCGTAGTAGCGGCCGTCCGGACTCAGGTCGCCGCCCGCCTCCCCGTCCGGGACGCCGCCCAGCGGACGCTGCCGGGGAGCGCCGTCCGCCAGGCCCGTGACCAGGGTGAGCGCGGGCCCGCCGACGTCCCGGCGGGACCGTACGACAGCGGTCCTTCCGTCCCGCGAGGTCTTCATGTCCGTGAAGGAGCCGGGCCACAGGCCGGGGTGGCTGCCCGACATCTGCTGCCCGCGTGCGTACTGGCGGAGCAGCGCGGCGTACGACTCGGAGGTCTCTTCGGTGCGCCAGGCGGCGAGGCCCAGCTGGAGGGAGAGGGCGGGGTCGTTCGCGGAGTGGCGGTCGGCGAGCGAGGCCAGCAGTCGGGACGCCTGTGTGCGCAGCTGCTCCTCGGCACGCCTGTTGCTCTGCCAGACGCCGACGGCCAGGCTCCCGGCCAGCAGCACCAGCACCGTCAGCACGGCCGCCAGGACGCGCAGGCGGCGGATGCTGCGCCGGTGGTGCTGGGTGCTGCGCCGGATGTAGGCGTGCTCGGTGTCGCTGAGGTCCTGGGGATGGTTCTGCAGCCAGTCGGACGCCGTCGCCAGGACGCCGCCGCGCAGCAGGGCCCCGTCCTCCTCCCCCTCCTCCTGCCAGCGCCGCATGTCCTGCCGCAGCTGTTCCTGCCACTGCCGGAAGTCACGTGAGTCGACGAGCCAGCCGTTGAGCCGGGGCCAGAGAGTGGCCAGGGCCTCGTGCGCGAGGTCGGCGATCTCCTCTCCGTCCGGGGCGCGGCCCAGTACGACCAGCTTCGTCGGTGCCAGCCGCCGGGCGAGGGAGCGCAGTGCGGGGTCGAGGCCGGACAGGGGGGCGGGGCTGCGCGCGAAGCCTCCGCGGTCGTCGGGGCGGGTCAGCTGGGCGAAGAGCCGTCGGGCGAGGAACTCCTGGTCCGTGTGGAGCAGTTCGGCGACCGCGTCCTCGGCGTAGCCGACGAGCGCTCCCGCGACACCGCCCAGCTCGTCGTAGGCGGCGTGAGTGAGCATCGATCCCTCGCGCCGCTCCCACAGGCGGGTCAGAGCGAACTCGACGAGGGGCATGCGTCCGGGCTCGTCGGCCGCGTCCGCGACGATCCGTTCGGGCAGGCCCGCTTCGTACCAGAGGCCGGGCACCGCCTCGACCGGCGCGGTGATCGCCCGGTGGAGCCCCGTGGCGGACAGGGGGGCGAGGAACTGCACGGCGCCCGCGCTGAGGGAGTCGGCGGTGGCCGAGGTGACGAGCGTGTCGAGGGACTCGGGGCGGGCGGTGGCCACGACACGCAGCTCCGGGCCGGGCCCGGACTGCCGATGCGAGCCGAGGATGATGAGGAGCCGCAGAAGTTCGCGAGCGTCGGCCGGCTGCGCTGCGGCGTACTCCTCCAACTGGTCGACGAAGAGGACGTGTCCGCCCGCTCCCGCGTGGGCCAGCACCCGGGAACGCAGGTCGGCGGCAGGCTCGTCGGACGCGCCGGCCGGGGCGGAGGAGGTCTGGCCGGCCGGTTCCGGGGCGCCGGGGCGCGGCCGGGTCAGCAGGCCGGTCAGGTCCTCTGTGGCGCGGAGCCGTTCGGTCTCGGCCAGCGACGGTTCCAGTACGGGGACGAGGGCACGCGCCACGATCCGCGCGGGACTCGCGCCGGGCACGGCCCGCAGCTCGGACACCGTCCAGCCCGCACCCGTCAGCCTCGGCACCAGACCGGCGCGGACGAGCGACGACTTGCCGCAGCCCGAGGGGCCGACCACGAGGGTCAGCGGCCGCACTCCGACCGCGGCTTCCAGGCGCCCGGTCTCCTCCTCACGCGCGTGGAAGAGGCCCGCTTCGGCCTCGGTGAACGGGGCGAGTCCGCGGAACGGGCAGCGCGGGCGCAGGATGCTCTCGTCGACGAGCGACGCAGACGGGATCAGATATCCGGTGGTCGAGCCGGCGCCACGCTGCACGGCGACGGTCATGCCGACAGCGCCACCCTGCGCGTCGTCCCAGACCGGGGAGCCGCTGAAACCGGCGGAGACCCGCTGCCCCTGGCCGGTCGTCTCCATCTGCAGCCAGCCCGCGCCCTGGGTGCCGCGCAGCGTTCCCGAGGCCCACACGCCGTGCCGCGCGCCCTCGGGAAAGCCCATGACCCGGAATGCGTGATTCCAGACCTGGGTGCCGTCGACGAGCGGGACCGGCCGGGAGCCCGGCACAGGCTGCTCCAGGCGCAGCAACGCCACGTCTCCGGTGTCGTCGTCCTCGACCGGCCGCCATGTCACGACCGCGGCACGGCCGGACCGTACGGCTCCGGTACCGTCCCTCAGCAGCGGGAACTCGACGCTCACCGTGTCCCGAGGCGCCTGTGCCGACGTGGCCGGCAGCCCTGCCGCCGCCGCGACGACATGGGCGCAGGTGCAGACGATGTCGCTGTCGACCAGGAATCCCGCTCCGACGATGTCCCCGTGACGGGAACGTATGCGGACCAGTGACCGCGTCAGTAACTCTTCCTCGCGCACCACCGTCACAACGCGCCTGCTACGCCGGGTCCGCAGCCGGGTCCGGGCCTGCCGCTCGTGTCCGCGCCTCCGGCGGCAGGGGCGTCGGCTCTGCTTCGGCGCGGGGCCGCCACTCCACGCTCACGGTGAAGTTGGCCTCCGACGCCGCCTTGGCGACGACCACGCCCGCCTCAGCCGTCAGCTTGATGCCGAAGTCCACGCGTACGGTGTCCGGTGTGTGCGCCATGTCCCGCAGGCCCGCCGCGATGACGTCGAGGGCGGGCCGCACATGCCCCATGGCGTCCTGCAGGGTCTCCGACGTGGCACGCGCGAGCGCCGCCGCCCGCCCGACACGGTCGATCCCGGCGGACTCGCCGTCGGCGATCTCCACCAGCACACCGCTGCCGTCCGCCAGCCGGATCTCACCGGCGTATGTCATCTGGTACCCCCTGTTCCCCTGGTGCTCTCAGGTTACGTGAACACGCCGACATCCGGGCCGAGTTGGGCACCGGGGCGGTACTGTGCGGTCGCCGGACGGCACGGGTACCGAGAGGCTGGAGGTGCTGTCCGGGCCGGCGGACATCCCGGTCCCTCGGCACTGCCCGCGGCGTACCCGGCGGTCTCGGCGCCCTCACCCGGTCAGTGGCAAAACCGAAGAACCCCACTGCCGCAGCTCCTCAGGTTCGGTGTCGTTTTCTCCGCTGTCGTGTCATGACGACGGCAGTCCTGGCGCTCTGGCTCACTCCGTCACGGGCAGGCACTCGGCGAGCAGGCCGACGACGTCGCGCCAGGCTCGCTGCGCGTGCTGCGGGTGGTAGCCGACGCCGGGGACCACGGGGTGGTCGACCGGCGGGTGGTGGAAGGCGTGCAGGGCTCCGCCGTAGACCACGAGGCGCCAGTCGACGCCCGCGGCCTGCATCTCGGCGGCGAAGGCGTCCCGTTGCGCGGGCGGCATGATCGGGTCCTCCGACCCGACCCCGGCCCACACCGGGCAACGGATGCGCGCCGCCTCGCCCGGCCGGCCCGTGGTCAGTGCGTTGACCGTCCCGATCACCCGCAGGTCGACGCCGTCGCGCCCGAGTTCCAGCCCGACGGCGCCCCCGGTGCCGTAGCCGACGGCGGCGATCCGGTCGGGGTCGGTCCGCGGTTCGGTGCGCAACACGTCGAGCGCCGCATGGCCGATGCCCCGCATCCGGTCGGGGTCGGCGAGCAGCGGCAGGCAACGGGCCAGCATCTCCTCGGGGTCGCCCAAATAGCGCCCGCCGTGAAGGTCGAAGGCCAGCGCTATGTATCCCAGTTCGGCGAGAGCATCGGCCCGGCGGCGCTCGACGTCGCTGAGCCCCATGCCCTCTGGTCCGAGCAGCACCGCGGGCCGGCGGCCGACACCGGCCGGGAGCGCGAGGTGCCCGGTCATCGTCAGGCCGTCGGCCGGGTACTCGACCGTGCGCGTGGTAACCGTCGTCATGAGACTGGACTGTAGTGATCGTCGGACCCGGTCGGGCCGGTCTTCACCGTCGGCAGAACAGCGCGGACGCGGGCCCGTGGGGGCACGGTGGAAGGCTCTGGTTCCGGCGGAGCACCCCGACGCCGATGCGAACCGGGCCGCCGGCCGTCGCCACGCCACGCCACGCCACGCCATTGAGGGAGCCCTGTCCGACCGCAGTCACTGCGCCCGAGACACCACCTGGGCGACACGACCTGAGACAACCACCCGAAGAGCGGCGGCACATCGCCCTGGGCCAGGGCGGACCCGGCTTGCTCACGGACGGCTTCCAGGGGGCCGGGCGGTTCGACGCGGCGGGCCCGGCGGTGCTGATGCTGCCCGTTCCGGGCGGCTCGTTCACCGCCGAGGAGAAAAATGGCCGAACCCGCAGGCGGTGTTCGGCGCCGTGGCGGTCGTCACCGCTCCGTCCGGGCAGGTGCTCCCGGGCTGCTCCGCCCGGGGCAGGTGGGAGCAGCCCCGGCGTTCATTCGTCGAAGGCTGTCCCGTACGGGGCGGGCGCTGTCCCGTACGGGTGAGGCTGTGAAGCCGGGCGATACGGCGTGCCGGGAAGCCGGACCGTGACGAGGAGACCTCCGGCGGGGCGGGGGACGAGGTCGAGGGCCCCGTCGTGGGCGCGGACGATGCTGTGCACGATGGCGAGGCCGAGGCCGACACCGGCGTGCTCGTCGGTGCGTACGCGTTCCGTTCCGCGCTGGAAGGGTTCGGTGAGGGTCGGCACCAGTTCCGGTGGGAGCGGATGCCCCGTGTTCTCGACCCGCACCACGCTCGCGTCGCCCTGCGCTTCGGTGTGGACCGTCACGGTGCCGCCGGCGGGGAGGTTGTGGACGACGGCGTTCTGGACGAGGTTCGTCATCATCCGCAGCAGGAGCTCCGCGGAGCCGCCGGCCCGTGTCGCTCCGCCGGTGACGTCGAGCGTGATCCCGCGCTGTTCGGCGAGGGGGAGCAGGATTTCGGCGGCCTCCTCGGCGACGAGGGAGAGGTCGACGCTCTCGTGGGTGAAGTTCCCGCGGTCGCTGCGGCTGAGCAGCAGGAGGGCCTCGGTGAGGTCGATCGCGCGCGTGTTGACGGCCCGCAGGCGTTCGAAGAGTTCGCCTCGGTCCCGCGTGGGGTCCCTGCGGGCGACGTCGAGCAGCGCCTGCGAGATGGCCAGCGGGGTACGCAGTTCGTGGGAGGCGTTCGCGGCGAACCTCTGCTGCTCGGCGACGTGGGACTCGACTTGTCCGAGCATGGTGTCGAACGCGTCGGCGAGTTCACGGAATTCGTCCTGGCGGCCTTCCATGCGGACCCGGTGGGACAGCGATCCGTTCCCGGCCGTCCGTGCCGCGGCCGTGATCTGTGTGAGCGGTGCGAGCATCCGGCCGGCGAGGAGCCATCCCCCGACGAGGCCGAACACGAGCAGGAAGAACATCGCCACGGCCGCGGCGGGGACGAAGGTGCGCACAAGGAGGTAGCGGTTGGGCGCGATCCCGAGGAGGCCCTTGGGGTTGTCGGGTACGTAGCGCAGCAGGAACACCCACACCACGGCCAGCAGGAGAGTGCCGGCGACGGCGAGGAACCCGGCGTAGCTGAGGGTGAGTTTCAGCCGGACGCTGAGCCCTGGGCGTCTACGCATGCGTACTGCCGGGGCGGGTGGTGCCGGGGCCGGTGTCGATGCGGTAGCCGACACCCGCCACCGTGGCGATGACCCGTGGTTCGCCGAGCCGTTTGCGCAGCGCGGAGACGATGATGCGCACGGCGTTGGTGAGGGGGTCGGCGTTCTCGTCCCAGGCCCGTTCCAGCAGCTCTTCGGCGCTGACGACCCCGCCCTCGGCGGCGACGAGGACTTCCAGCACGGCGAACTGTTTGCGGGTGAGCGCCACGTAGCGTCCGTCGCGGAAGACCTCCCGGCGGAAGGGGTCGAGCCGCAGGCCCGCGATCTCGCGGACCGGGGGCCGGGCGTACGCGCGCCTGCGGTCGAGCGCCCGCAGCCGCAGGACGAGCTCCCGCAGCTCGAACGGTTTGGTGAGGTAGTCGTCGGCGCCGAGTCCGAACCCGGACGCCTTGTCGTCGATCCGGTCGGCGGCGGTGAGCATGAGGATCGGGATGCCGCTGCCGGAGGCGACGATGTGCCGGGCGACCTCGTCGCCGGAGGGGCCGGGGATGTCACGGTCGAGGACCGCGAGGTCGTAGGAGTTGACGTTGAGCAGTTCCAGGGCGGAGTCGCCGTCGCCCGCGATGTCGGCGGCGATCGCCTCCAGCCGCAGACCGTCACGGACGGCTTCGGCCAGGTAGGGCTCGTCCTCCACGATCAGTACGCGCATGACGGAAGCCTAAGCAGCCCGCCGGCGTGCTCACCGGACAGGCGCCTCAGCTCAGCCCGCCGGTGCCGGCTCGGGGCGAGGCCGGTCCGAGGGCGTTTGCGCCCTGGTGCGCCACCAGCGGCGGGACGCCAGCCCGGCCAGCACGGCGCCGGCGGCGTTGACCAGGACGTCGTCCACGGAGGTCACCCGGTCGAGCGGCAGGACGTACTGCGTGGTCTCGACGAGGATCGAGCAGCCCGCCCCGAGGGCCAGGATCCGCGGCACGGACGCCAGCGCCGCGAACCGCATCGGCGCGAAGAACCCCAGCGCCGCGAAGATCAGCAGATTGCCGACGACCCCGAGCGGCCCCATCACGACCAGGTCCCGCAGCGGCACCAGGCTCACCCGGGGCGGGACGGCGCCGGCGCCGCCGCCCGGCATCATCGTCAGCCACAGGAACGGCACCGTCCCGTGGACCATGCCCACCTCGGCCAGCGACAGCCGCCAGGCCGACGCGACACCGGCGGCCCGCCGCCGACGCGCCAGAGCCCACGCCACCAGCACGGCCAACGGCACCGTGACCACCGTCATGAGCAGCACACCGTTGAACGTGTCGAAACAACCGTGCCACCGCCCGGCCATGCACCGCGGCGCGGCCATCATGAGCGGCCCCTGCACGACGAACAGGCCACTCGCCACGCCGAGGACCGCCAGGCTGAGGAACACGATCCTGCGGGTGCGGCGGGGCGGTGCCGACAGGGATGCGCTGTGGTTCATGCCCCCATGGGAGACGGAGGCCCGTTGCGGTGGCGTATGCGATTTTCGATACGTCCGCGATACACCGCGATACACGGGGTCCACGGCACCAAGGAACCGGCGCAAGCCGGCAGTGAGACGGTCCCGCCGCCGGTGGTCGCGCCGGCCCAGCTGCCGCGGGCGCGTGCTGTGCGGTGCACCTTGTTCCCGGCCTCCTGCTCGGCACTCAGGTGCTGTCGGCCCCGCCGTCGGCGGTGCGGGATGAGCGCACCGGTGCCCCGGTAGCCACCGTCGGCGGTGATCGGAGCTCCGCGACAGGCCCGGTCAACGCCGGATCAGCTGAACGCCCGGCAGTCGTTGCGGCTGCCGGGCAGCGGGAGGCCGACGGACACCGCGAGGCACTGCTGGCGTCGACGACGACCTGCGGGTTCGTCGAGTACCGGCAGTTCTCACCCGCTGCGGAGAGGTGGAGAGGTGGAGATGCTGACGGGACCAACGGTCCCGGACCGCCCGTCGACACCTGTCGGGGCGCGCGAGCGACCGCCTGCCCTCCGAGCCCGTTCCGCCGGATGACGGCTCCCGCACTGCGGACGCGGCCGCTCCTCCTTAGTCTCGTTCACAGGGCGTTGTCTGTCGGTGAAGCGCCGCGAGGGCGTGACCCGGCAGGGCGCCGCACGGGTGCCCGCCCATCGACCCGGAGGAGTCCCCATGCCGGAGCTGTTCATCGGTGGCAGATGGACCGCCGCCTTCGACGGGCAGGTTCGCGAGATCCGCTGCCCCGCCGACGGCACCCTGGTGGCGACCGTCGACGAGGCTGGCCCCAAGGACGTATCGGCGGCGATCGCCGCCGCCCGGGACGCTTTCGACCGCGGCCCCTGGCCGGCGGCTCCCGCCGGCGAGCGCGGGCGGCTTCTCCTGCGCGTCGCCGAGCTGCTGGAACGCGACAAGGACGCGTTCGCGCGAGCCGAATCCCTGGACACCGGGAAGCGGCTCGTCGAGAGCGGG
Source organism: Streptomyces altiplanensis (assembly GCF_053591575.1). Taxonomy (NCBI): domain Bacteria; kingdom Bacillati; phylum Actinomycetota; class Actinomycetes; order Kitasatosporales; family Streptomycetaceae; genus Streptomyces; species Streptomyces altiplanensis. The sequence goes on from NZ_JBSFUB010000030.1 coordinate 20,858, forward strand.
TACGACATGGACGACATCGCCCGCTGCTTCCGCTACTTCGGCAACCTGACGGCCTCCGGCGGCTCCGACCGGATCGTCGACACGGGCAGCACGGGCGTGGACAGCAGAGTGGTGCACGAACCGGTCGGCGTGTGCGCGCTGATCACCCCGTGGAACTATCCGCTCCTCCAGACCGCCTGGAAGGTCGCTCCCGCGATCGGAGCGGGGAACACGTTCGTACTGAAGCCCAGCGAGCTGACGCCGCACACCGCCATCATGCTGATGAAGCTGCTGGCCGAGGCCGGCCTGCCGGACGGAGTGGCCAACCTCGTCCTGGGCGCCGGACCGACCGCGGGTGCGCCCCTGACCGAGGACCCGCGGGTCGACATGGTGTCGTTCACCGGCGGGCTCGTCACCGGACGGCGCATCATGGCGGCCGCCGCCCCGACGGTGAAGAAGGTCGCTCTGGAGCTGGGCGGCAAGAACCCGAACATCGTCTTCGCCGACGCCGATTTCGAGGCCGCCGTCGACCACGCCCTGATGGCGGTCTTCCTGCACTCCGGCCAGGTCTGTTCGGCAGGGGCGCGGCTGCTGGTCCAGGACGAGCTGCACGACGCGTTCGTCGACGAACTGGTCGAGCGCGCGCGGGCGATCCCGCTCGGTGGCCCCTTCGACGAGAACGCCCGTACCGGACCGCTGATCTCGGCCGCGCACCGCGACAAGATCGAGGCATACGTGGCGGCCGGGCTGGCCGAAGGGGCGGTACTGCGCTGCGGGGGCACCCGGCCCGACGACCCCGCCCTCCAGGACGGTTTCTACTACCTGCCGACCGTGCTGGACGACTGCACCCCGGACATGTCGGTCGTACGCGACGAGTCCTTCGGCCCGGTGCTCACCGTCGAGCGGTTCCGCGACGAGGCCGAGGCCGTCGCGCTCGCCAACGCCACCGTCTACGGGCTGACCGGCGCGGTCTGGACCGAGGACGTGGCGCGCGGCCAGCGGGTGGCGTCCCGGGTGCGGGCCGGGACACTGTGGATCAACGACTTCCACCCGTACGTGCCCCAGGCCGAATGGGGCGGGATGAAGCAGTCCGGCTTCGGCCGGGAACTCGGCCCCGCCGGTCTGGCCGAGTACCAGGAGGCCAAACACATCTGGCGCAACCTCGCGCCGAGCCCGCTGAGATGGTTCGAGTGAGTACGGACAGTGCCGACCGGAGCCCGGAAGATCCGGAACCCGAGACTCCTGCCCGCACCCAGACGCAGCACGACGACGACGCCCTGGGCGAACTCGGATACCGCCCGGAGCTCAAACGCACCCTCGGCAACTTCCACACCTTCGCCGCCGGGGTCAGTTACATCTCCATCCTCACCGGCACCTTCCAGCTCTTCTACTTCGGCGTGACCTTCGGCGGTCCCGCCTACTGGTGGTCCTGGCCGATGGTCTTCGCCGGCCAGCTGATGGTGGCCCTGTGCTTCTGCGAGCTGGCCGCTCGCTATCCGGTCGCCGGCTCGGTCTACAACTGGGCCAAGACCATGGGCGGCCCGCACGTCGGCTGGCTCGGCGGCTGGATGATGATGACGGCGACCATGGTGACGCTCTCGGCCGTGGCACTCGCGTACCAGATCACGCTGCCGCAGATCGACGCCTGGTTCCAGTTCGTCGGGGACGGCAGCGGCAGGACGGACGCGGCGGCCAACGCCGTGCTCCTCGGCTCGGTGCTGGTCCTCTTCTCCACCCTCGTCAACGCCTTCGGCGTCAAGCTCATGGCACGGATCAATTCGGCCGGGGTGTTCATCGAGCTGATCGCCGCCGTCGCCCTGATCATCTTCCTCGCGGCGCACATCACGCGCGGGCCCGGCAACGTCCTGACGGAGACGTACGGGCTCGGCAGTGGCCAGAACCTCGGCTACCTCGGCGCCTTCCTGACCGCCTCGCTCGCTTCCGCGTACGTCATGTACGGCTTCGACACCGCCTCGTCACTCGGCGAGGAGTCGCACAACCCCGGCCGCAACGCGCCCCACGCCATCCTGCGGGCGCTCGTCGCGTCGTTCCTCATCGGCGGGCTGATCCTGCTCTTCGCCCTGATGGCCGTACCGGATCTCGCGGCGGAGGAACTGTCCACGGGCGGTCTCCAGTACGTCGTACTGGAAACACTCGGTTCGACCATCGGTGAGATCTTCCTGTGGGCCGTGGTCGTCGCGATCACGGTGTGCGTACTGGCCGTGCAGGCCGCCGGCATCCGGCTGATGTTCGCCATGGCCCGGGACAACAACCTGCCGGCCGGTTCGCGGCTCGCCCGGGTCAGCCCGCGGTTCCAGACGCCCGTGGTGCCCGCCGTCCTGATCGGCGTCGTGGCCGTCGTCATCCTGGTGATCAACATCAATCAGCCGCAGATCTTCTCGGTGATCACGAGCATCGCGATCATCATGATCTACGTGGCCTACCTCCTGGTCACCGTCCCCATGCTGCTCAGGCGCCTGCGCGGCAAGTGGCATCCCGCCGAGGGCAACTTCTCGCTGGGCAGGTTCGGCCTGCCGGTCAACATCGCCGCCGTGCTGTGGGGCACGGCCATGGCGATCAACCTCGCGTGGCCGCGCGCGGAGGTGTACAACGCGACGGGGCCGCAGCACTGGTATCTGCGGTGGGGCGCGTTCCTCTTCATCGGCATCGTCGCGCTGGGCGGCTTCGCGTACTACTGGTTCGTGCAGCGGCACAAGACCGGCGTACTGGACGAGCACCGCTTCGAGGCCGAGGACACGCCGCCGCGGGGCACACCTTGAACCCCTGATCCGATCCGTCGATGCATTGATACGCCGATACGCCGATACGCCGATCCTGGAGACGCAATGCCCTCAGCACGCCCTCCGCGCCCCCTGCCCGAGTACGACTATGTCGTGGTCGGCGGCGGAACAGCCGGCGCCGTCGTCGCCGCGCGGCTGACCGAGGACCCGGACGTCACCGTCTGCGTGGTGGAAGCCGGGCCGTCGGACGTCGGTGACGACAGCATCCTGCGGCTGGACCGCTGGATGGCCCTGCTGGAGTCCGGTTACGACTGGGACTATCCGGTGGAGCCCCAGGAGAACGGCAACAGCTTCATGCGGCACGCCCGGGCCAAGGTGCTCGGCGGCTGTTCCTCGCACAACTCCTGCATCGCCTTCTGGGCACCCGCCGAGGACCTCGACGAGTGGGGCGCGCTGGGCTGTACGGGCTGGAGCGCCGCCGACTGCTTCCCCCTCTACCGGCGCCTGGAGAGCAACGACGCGCCCGGGGACCACCACGGCCGCTCGGGTCCCGTGACGATCCGTACCGTCCCGCCCGAGGACCCGTGCGGCGCGGCTCTGCTCGAAGCATGCGTCGCCGCCGGCATCCCCACCACGCCGTTCAACGCCGGTACCACGGTCGTGCGCGGCGCCCACTGGTTCCAGATCAACTCCCGCCCGGACGGCATCCGCTCCTCCGCGTCGGTCTCGTACCTCCACCCGGTGCTCGGCAGGCGGCCGAATCTGGAGGTACGTACCGGCCTCCTGGCGAGACGGCTGTTGTTCGACGACGGCCCCGACGACGGCGCGGGCGGCGGCACGGGCGGCGGCGGCGCCACCGGGCGGCGCTGCACGGGCGTCGAGTACCTGGAGCCCGACACCGTTCACACCGGGGCGGTCGCTGCCCGGCGCGAGGTGATCGTGGCCTGCGGCGCCATCGATTCGCCGAAGCTGCTGATGCTGTCGGGCATCGGGCCGGCCGGGCATCTGCGCGAGTGCGGTGTGGAGGTACGGGTCGACTCCCCCGGGGTCGGCTCCAACCTCCAGGACCACCCGGAGGGCGTGATCATGTGGGAGGCGAAGCAGCCCATGGTCTCGTCGTCCACCCAGTGGTGGGAGATCGGCATCTTCACCCACACCGAACCAGGTCTTGACCGGCCGGACCTGATGTTCCATTACGGCTCGGTGCCGTTCGACCTGAACACGTACCGGCGCGGCTATCCGACGACGGACAACGCCTTCTGTCTCACGCCGAACGTCACACGGGCCCGCTCCACGGGAACGGTCCGGCTGCGCACCAGGGACTACCGGGACAAGCCGAAGGTCGATCCGCGCTACTTCACGCACGAGCACGACATCCGCGTGATGACGTACGGCCTGCGGCTCGCCCGCGAGATCGTCGCGCAGGCCCCGATGGCCGACTGGGCCGGCGCCGAGCTGGCACCCGGACCGCAGGCCACGACCGACGACGAGCTGTTCGCGTACATCCGCGACACCCACAACACCGTCTACCACCCGGCGGGCACCGTGCGCATGGGCGCGGTGGACGACGCCGGCTCGCCGCTCGATCCCCAGCTGCGGGTCAAGGGAGTCACGGGGCTGCGGGTGGCCGACGCGTCCGTGATGCCGCTCCTGACGACGGTCAACCCGTGCATCACCACGATGATGATCGGCGAGAAGTGTGCCGATCTGATCAGGACGGCCTGAACGGCCGGGCAGCGGGCGGTGCGGGAACGGTCCCGGCCGGAGCCCTCGCTTCCACCACCGCTCGGCACGGCCGGACACGGCGGCAGCGCGCTCTCACCGTTGCGCGCGGTGCCGCCGTGTCGTCTCCCGTGGGCGCGGTGCGGCCCATGAAGGCCGACGGGTCAGTCTTTGGTGTCAGTCGTTGATGTTCTTGTTGAAGTCCCGCTCGCACGCCTCGCGTTCGCTCTGCGTCCCGGCCTGCTGGACGCAGTCGTCGAAGTTCTTGAACTCCTCGGAGTTGAGGACCGACGCGCCGATCGCGATGATCACGACGGACGCGATCAGCCCGAGTGCGCCGAGGACCGCGCCGATGATCGCCATCTTGCCGTGGGGTGCCCGGCTCCCGCGTGCCTTGCGTGCGCCGATGATCCCGAAAATCACCGCCAGCAGACCCAGCAGGATTCCGCCGAAGACGGTCCAGAAGAGGAGGATCGCCACGACGCCGAGAACCAGTGCGGCGATCGCCAGGCCGTTGCTCCGCTTCACGCCCGTGTCCGGGGAAGTCTGCCCGTAGTCGTCCGGCGTCTGAGGGTGGTGGGAGAAGGACACGTCATCACACTCATCTCTGCTTCCGTGCCAACGAGTTGCTGTACGTGCCCCCTTGTGCCCCGGCTCCGACAACGAATGCCTCCCCGGCCGCCCCCTCGGCCGTCACGCGGCACGGGATCCGCCGGACACGCCCCTGCGTGTGCTGCCGAAGGGCGGTCCGGGGCCGGCGGGGTCAGGATGGGTATGTGGAGTGCCCTCGCGCCCGTGCTGCCGCTGGAACACTCCGCCGTCGAAAACTCGTACTCCCGGCCGTTCGAGAGGGGGCGGGTTGCGGATGGACGAGCAGGCCCGGATCGGGGAGCTGATCAGCGGGGCGGCCCAGGACGCCGGTGGGTGGCTGGGCGCCCTGGACGTCGCGCAGGTGGCCACCAGCGCCGACGGGACGATCGTGCGGTGGAACCACGTCGCACAGGAGCTGCTCGGTTACGCTCCGCCCGAGGTGGTGGGACGGCACATCGCCGAGCTTCTGCACCCCGGGGCCGACCGCAGCCTCGGGCGGTCGTTGTGGGAGACGGCCGCCACCGGGCGGGGCGTGATGGGCACGGTGACCGCCTGGCACCGTGAGGGGCACCCGATGGAGCTGGAGATCTGGGCCTGTCCGGTGCACAGTGGGCGGCTCGGAGCCTCGGCGATGCTGGTCTTCGCCGCCGAAGCCCATGCGGCGCGCCGCATCAGAGGGTCGTCGGCGGTGTGGGACGGGCTGTTCTCCCGCTCACCCGTCGGTATCGCCGTACTCGACACACATCTGCGGTTTCTGCAGGCCAACCCCGCGCTGGAAGCGATGAACGGGCTCCCGGAGTCCGCGCACGTGGGCCGTCGCCTCGCCGAGTTGCTGCCGGAGGTGAACGCGGAGGAGATGGAGGAGGCGATGCGGCAGGTGCTGGACACCGGGGAGCCGGTCCTCGACCGGCGCCGCGTCGGGCGGACCCCCGCCGATCCGGAGCACGACCGGGTGTGGTCGTGCTCGTACGTACGGGTGGAGGATCCCGGCGGCCGGCCGATCGGTGTGATCGCCTCGCTGCTCGACATCACCGAGCAGCAGCGGGCCCACACCGAGGCCGAGGCGGGCCGGCACAGGCTCGCCCTGCTCAGCGAGGCCAGCGTCCGCATGGGCGCCAGCCTGGAGCTGGAGCGTACCGCCCAGGAGCTGGCCGACCTGGCCGCCCCCGGCCTCGCCGACGCCGTCACCGTCGACATACTGGACACCCTCGCCCACGGCGACGAGCCCGGCACGGGCCTCGGCGGCGGCGTCGCACTGCGGCGCCTGGGCAAGGCTCCGCTGACCGGGTCGGCCATCACCGACATCCTGGCCCCGCTCGGCAGGACCCTCACCTTTCCCGCGGCGGCCCCGTACACCCAGGCGCTCGCCGCCCGTCAGCCGTTCCTGGTCACCCGCCTCGACGAGCGGGCCATCGCCCCCGCGGCCCGTCACTCCACCGCACCGGCCCAGTTGCTCAGGGCGGGCGTGCACTCCTTCATGATGGTTCCGCTGGTCGCCCGGGACCTGGTGCTCGGCGTCGCCACCTTCCACCGCACCCGGCCCGTCGGCCCCTTCGGGTCCGACGATGTCACCCTCGCCGGCGAACTCGCGGCCCGGGCCGCCGTCAGCATCGACAACGCACGCCTCTATCACCGTGAACACGAGACCGCGGTCGTCCTCCAGCGCAGCATGCTGCCGCAGCACATCACCCCGCCGCCCGGCATCGAAGTGGCCCACCGCTACCTGCCCGCCAGCGACGTCAACGAAGTCGGCGGCGACTGGTACGACGTACTGCACCTCCCCGACGGCAGGACGGCCCTCCTCATCGGCGACGTCATGGGGCACGGCATCGCCGCGGCCGCCGTCATGGGACGGCTGTCCGCCACCGTCCGGGCCCTCGCCCGCCTCGACATGCCCCCGGCCGAACTGCTGCACCAGCTGGAGGCCACCCTCGCCGACCTCTCCGAGCCGATGCTCGCCACCTTCCTGTACGCCGTCTGCGACCCCGCCACAGGCCGTTGCACCATCACCCGCGCCGGACACCCGCCGCCCGCAGCGGCGGCGCCCGACGGAACCGTCCGCCTGCTCAAGACCCCGCCCGGCGCGCCCCTGGGCGTCGGCGGCATCGACTTCTCCACGACCGACGTCGTCCTGCCCCCGGGCAGCGTCCTCGTGCTGTACACCGACGGCCTGATCGAGGCCCGCGGCCGCGACATCGACGAACGTCTCACCGACCTCACCCAGCTCCTCACCGAGCCTCAGCAGCCGCTCGACCATCTGTGCGACTCGCTGATCACCCGCCTGGTTCCGGCCTCCGCCGACGACGACATCGCCCTGCTGGCCGCCCGCATCGGCGTCACGCCCCGGCCGGATCCGGCCGACCGCCCCGGTTGACGGGCCGCGAGCGGGCGCCCCCGAGTAGGGCCGTACCGGTGGGGCCGTACTGGCGGGTCGGCGTGCGCGGCGGCTCCCTCATGGGCGACGGTGTACTCGCCCTGGTGTTCGCCGTCGCACCGTGAGGTCCTCGGCTTCACCGGGGTGATCCGTTCGGCAAGATCCGCTGGCGTTCCGGAGGAGTTTTCTCATGAACTGGACACTCGAAGTCGTTCCGGTCCCTGTCACCGACATGGACCGTGCGAAGGAGTTCTACGCCGACAAGGCAGGCTTCAAGGTGGACCTCGACGACGAGGTCGCCCCCGGTATGCGCATCATCCAGCTGACACCGCCCGGCTCCCGGTGCTCGATCGCGATGCTCCACGGGATGCCCACGGCCCCCGGTGTGAAGGAGATGGAACCGGGGACGCTTCAGGGCCTTCAGCTCTGCGTGACGAACATCGAGGCGGCCCGCGAGGAATTGCTGGGCCGGGGCGTGGACGTCTCCCCGATCCGCCACGTCGGCGCGAGGGGCTGGGAGGACGGCAAGGGCGAAACCTGGAACTCGTTCATGTCCTTCGAGGATCCGGACGGCAACGGCTGGGTGGTCCAGGAGGCCCCGTCGGAGCTGTCGGAGCGCTGAGCGGCAGGGGCGGGGCGGGAGCCGGCCGTCCGGCCCCCGCCCGCCTGCCGGCCGTCCTCGGCCCACTCCCCCGAAGCAGTTCCGTCCCGGCTGGATGCCGGGGCCGCCGTCAGCTGACCCAGACGTTGCAGACGGGCGCGGGCAGCCTGTCCGGCAAGCAGCAGCTCCTCGCGCTGGACTCCCGCGGTACGCCGGATGGCGATTTCCCGGCGGAGTGCGCCGACCTGCTGGCTGAGCACGAACGCCCCGGCAACCGGGGCGGCGGCCCGTCGCCGACGACGGAGCGGACTCCGCAGGCCGCCTCCGCCGTGCTGCCGCTTTCACACGACCTCACCGATGAGGGATACTGGGAGCTCAGTCGGCAGGTAACCCAGGGGGACAGCGTGGACAGTTCAGGGGAGGCGAATGCGCTGCCAGCATCGTCGGCCCGGTCCATGGGGTCCACGGGCGCTTTGCGCGTGCGCCCGTTGGCGGACCGGCCGGGCTGGCAAGCGGCCGGCGAGATCAGTCTGATCACACGCCCGGCCTGGGAAAAGACGCTGCACCAATTTGCCATGAGCGACGAAGAGGTGTTCCACTTGGAGCTTTCCGCGGTCACCTTCGTCGACGTCGCTGGTGTCTCGGCTTTGGCGGTGACCGCCCAGAGCCTTCCGGAGGGGCGACGCATCGTGCTCGAAGAGCCGCCCGCCGCCTTGCGGCGCGTGCTGGACATGTTCTGGCCGGACCTGCCCACCCTCGAGGTGGTGGCGTGATGACTGCCCCGGCCGTAGAGCCGTTCGTTCATCCCGCCTTGTTCTACCGGGGCGAGAAGGAATACCTGCACGGCACGGTGCCCTTCATCCGCGACGGCCTGAAGGCCGGAGAGCCGGTGGCGGTCGCCGTTCCCGGGCCGAATCTGGCGATCCTCAAGACGGCCTTGGGCGAGGATGCCGCAGACGTGCAGTTCCTCGACATGACCGAGGCGGGGCGCAACCCAGGACGGATCATCCCCAGAGTGCTGCGCGCCTTCGCGGACGCCCACCGGGAGACGCGGGTGCGGATCATCGGTGAGCCGATCTGGGCCGGCCGCAGCAGTGTGGAGTACCCGGCGTGCGTCCAGCACGAGGCGCTGATCAACCCGGCATTCCAAGGCCGGGAAGTCACCATTCTCTGCCCCTACGACGCCGGCCGCCTCGACGAGCAGATACTCACCGACGCTTACGCGACCCACCCCGTCGTCATCTCCGGCGGCCAGGAGCGGCGCAGCCACGCCTACGCCCCCGAGCATGTGATCGCCCACTACAACCAGCCCCTGGCACACACGGCGACCACCGAGGAACTCGTCTTCGACGCCGACGGCCTGCCGGGCGCCCGGCACTTCGCGGTCGAGCAGGCCGCGCGGTTCGGTCTGTCCGGTATCCGGCTGGAGGACGTGGCCCTGATCGTGGCCGAGCTGACCACCAACAGCGTCGTGCACGGCGGGGGTTCGGGCACTGTACGCATGTGGACCGACGACGGCCAGGTGGTGTGCGAGGTCCGCGACCGTGGGCACCTGAGCGATCCGCTCGCCGGCCGTCGCCCGCCCGCACGGGACCAGCAGGGCGGCCGGGGTCTGCTGCTGGTGCACTACCTCGCCGATCTCGTACGCATCCACACCGGACCCGACGGTACGGCCATCCGCTGCTACCTCAGCAGCGGCTGATTCTGCCTCAGCGACTCGGGGCTTCCGCCGTACAGGCCGGCCCCGGCAAGGGACCCGCTCAGCGGCTCGGGGGCGGACAGCGATGACGCGGCCCCCGGGCCGGCGGTCCGGGGGCCGCCAGGCAGCCCGGGTCGCCGTGCACCGGTCCGCCGCACTGGCCCGCCCGCCACCGTCTAAGCTTCCTCCGTGAACGCCACCACCCCTGACATACGGATCAGGCCGGGCAACCTGGCCGACGCACCAGCCGTGCTGGACATGCTCGACTCCGCGGTGGCCTGGATGAACGATCGCGGCAATACCGAGCAGTGGGGCACGACACCGTATTCGCAGAAGCCCGGCGGAGTGGCGCGGGTCGAGCGGTACATGACCGAGAACGCCCCACACATCGCGGAACTGGCCGGAACACCTGTCGGAGCCCTCGTACTGGACTCTGGGCCCAGCCCTCAGGTGCCGATCGCGCCGGCCGAGGAACCTGAGCGGTACGTCCGGCTGCTGGTCTCCGACCGGCGGTACGCCGGCCGGGGCATCGGGGCGGCGCTGCTGGCCCATGCCGTCGAGGAGACCCGGCAGGCCGGCGTGGAACTGCTGCGGGTCGACTGCTACGCGGGCGGCGGGGGCGAACTCGTCGCGTTCTACGAGCGCAGCGGCTTCATCCCCACCGATCGTTTCCTGTCCGGGACCTGGCCGGGACAGGTGCTGGCCCGGCGGGTCCGCTGACGGCGGGGGCAGGACGCCCGGCGACAAGGACCTCCAGCGGGTCCGGAACGGTTTCCCGCCGGTCGGTCCTGGCACGGTCCATACCGGCCGGTGATGCCGCCCGTGCCGTCGGGCCCCCGACCCGCGCCTGAGGGAGCAGGTGGTCGTCGATCTCGCGGCGGCGGCCTTCAAGAGCGCGCGTGCGCTGCTCACCGTTGCTCGGGTCGTTCGGGATGAACACGGGTGGCCATCGGCCTTCTCCATGGCCGCGCCGGCTCTTGAAGAGACCGGCGAGGCGGGCTTGTGCATGATGATGCTCGCCACGCCTCCCGCCGGACGCGAGGAGTTCCTCGTGCGCGTCCGACGCCGTACCGGCGCCGGCATACGAGCCAATGAGCGGGCTCCCTTCGGGGCGATGCGAGCGAACTCCTCCATCAGCCGCTCTCCCGGCACTTCTCCGCGATCCTCGACCTGGCTCGCGTTGTGGCCGTCGAGTGCGCCCGGCTCAGGGTGTGCACGCCGGCCCGGCGGATGCGCGTGATCATGAGCCAGGGTTTGGGCAGCTCTTCGAACTGGCCCACCTCGTGGGCGACCATGTCCCGGACGGTCCAACCGGTGCACGCGGTCGGCCTCGACCACGCCTCGGTGTCCAACGAGCTCATCGTCTCGAGCGAGGCGCGTATCTCGGCCTCGTTGACCGTGCGCGCCCGGGCCGGAGAAGTCCGGGGAATGTCCTCCACAGAGACACCGGGTCTGGCCATACGCCACCTCCTCGCCCCCTGCCTTCGAGGCCAACTCGCTGGACATCTCCTGCTCAGGGGCGCAACAGGACGCCTGTACAGAACATGGGCGACAGCGAGCTGTTCACCTTCACCCCCGCGCCACGCCGCACCGCCATGCGCGAGGCCGCCTCCCCCCTCGCCGAAGTGGCCTCCGCAGGTTTCCCGCCAGTGCCGGCGCGGAACGCGGGCAGCGCGTTGCCCCGGCCTGTCGGCGGTGCGGTGCGCGGCAGGCGTCGCGGGGTGGGCGACTTCGAGCCGCCGGTCACGGACATCGCACCCGCCGGGGATCGCCCGGCACGCCTTCGGGATCGCCGACGCCCGCCCTTCGAGGAACACCACCAGGTCGTGGTCGCTGCAGGCGGTGCCGGGGGCCTCGTCCCGGCCGTGCGTGTACACGGTGCCCCCGGCCACCGGCGCGGGACGACCGGTGGACGACGATCGGCGCGCTGCTCACACCCCCGGCGCGCTCCCGGCGAGACCGTGCGGCGAGCCGGCTGCGCGCTCAGTCCGCCGTGGACCGGGTGCGGCGGGCGTAGGCGCGGGCCGCGCGGGCACGGTCGCCGCAGCGGGTGGAGCACCAGTGGCGGCGGCCGTGCCGCAGCAGGTAGCGGTTGCAGGGAGTGGAGCCGCAGGCGGTGAGGCGTTCGGCGTCGGGAGAGGTGAGCAGGTCGGCCGCGTCGGCGGCGAGGGTCGCCAGAGCGTGGTCGACGATCTCGGTGGTGGGGTGCGGCGCCGCGCGGTAAGGGCCGTTCTTCTCGTCCCACTGCAACAGCGGGGCCGTGGGAACCCTGGTCAGGGCGTCGTTGACGGCGGACAGGGCGGCGGGGAGAGCGGGAAGCCCGGCGACGCGCGAGGCGAACAGGGCCCTGATCTGCTCACGCAGCGAGCGCAGCTGTGTCGCGCACATCTCCCGCATGCCGACGTCCACCGGGGCGAGGCCGCGCTCGGTCAGCCACTGATTCGCCCCTGCGGGGGTCCCGAGGAAGTCGACGAAGTGCCCGCCGGGCAGCGCGACGACGCTGTTGGCGAGGGCCAGGGAGGGGTACTGCTCCGCGCCCGGCGCGGGCGGCGGGCCGGGCTCGGCACTCACGGTCTCACTCATGAACCTCATGGTACGGGTTGCATGTATCCATGAGAAGCGCTTACGGTCACTTCACGGATAAACCCCTATTCATCCGTGAGGTAATCCTTCATGTCTTCTGCCATCACACCCACCGGCCAGTTCCCCGTCCGCGCCTTCGGCGGCCCCACGGCCCTGTTCGAGTACGGCGGCCTGCGCTTTCTGACCGATCCCACCTTCGACGCCCCCTGCACCTACCCCGCGCGCCCCGGCGCCCCGGCCCTGACCAAGACCGCCCCCTCCACCGGCACCCCCGAAGACCTCGGTCCCGTCGACGTCGTCCTGCTCTCCCACGACGAGCACGACGACAACCTCGACAACGCCGGCCGCGCCCTGCTCGCCGGCATCCCGCTCACCCTCACCACCACCGGCGGCGGTGAGCGCCTCGGCGACAAGGCCAAGGGGCTGGCCGACTGGGAGTCCATCGAGCTGGACCGCCCCGGCGGCGGCGCGCTCACGGTGACCGCCGTCCCCGCCATCCACGGCCCCGGCCCCCGCGAAGAAGTCGAACCGATCGCCGGACAGGTCATCGGCTTCGTCCTGACCGGCCAGGACCTGCCCACCGTCTACGTCAGCGGCGACAACGCCTCCCTCGACGCCGTCCGGGAGATCGCCGGACGCTTCGCCCCCATCGACACCGCCCTCCTCTTCGCCGGAGCGCCCCGCTTCGCCGAAATCTTCGGCGGCGGGCTGATCGTCCTGGACAGCGCCCAGGCCGCCGAAGCCACCCAGCTCCTCGGCGCCCGCCGCGTGGTCCCCGTCCACTACGACAGCTGGTCCCACTTCACCGAGGGCCGCGACGAGCTGGAGGCCGCCTTCGCCTCAGCCGGTCTGGCCGACCGGGTGGACTGGGGGCACCAGGGCTGACCGTCCCCCGCCGGGCTCCCACCACTCGTCCCTGTCCGTGGCGAGGACCTGCCGAGCGTGAAAGCAGGTCCTCGCCACGGACACCGCCCACCCCGCACAGAGGCGTTCGCATGTCGCGCACCTTTGCCCTGGTCCACGGCACCCGAGCCGGCGGCTGGGCCTGGAACACGGCCGCCCGCCCGCTGGAGAGCCAGGGGCACCGCGCCGGCGCGGCAACTCCCGGCCTGCCCACGGCTTCTCCACGGCCTGCCTGGCCGGCTCCATCCGGCCGACCGTGCCGACCGGTCCGACCGGTCCGGGAATGCACAGGTCACACGAGGGTGAACCCAGGAGGAGAAGGTTCGTCTCCCCGGCACGCGTGCGGGCCCCCCGATCGTGATCGGGAGGCCCGCACCTCTACCCGCCGCTCACGCCCGACGCAGCGCGGAGCGGCCCGCGAAGCGCGCCGAGTCGCCCAACTCCTCTTCGATCCGGATCAGTTGGTTGTACTTCGCCGTACGGTCGGAGCGGGAGAGGGAGCCGGTCTTGATCTGACCACAACCGGTCGCCACCGCCAGGTCCGCGATGGTGGTGTCCTCCGTCTCGCCCGAGCGGTGCGACATGACAGCCGTCCAGCCCGCCTGGTGGGCCGTGGCCACCGCGGCCAGCGCCTCGGTCAGGGTCCCGATCTGATTGACCTTGACCAGGACCGAGTTCCCGACGCCGGTACGGATACCCTCGCGCAGCAGTGTCTCGTTGGTGCAGAACACGTCGTCGCCGGTGAGCTGGCAGCGGTCGCCGACGCGGGTGGTCAGCTCGCGCCAGCCGTCCAGGTCGTCCTCCGCCATCGGGTCCTCGATGGAGACGACCGGGTAGGCGTCGATGAGCTTGGCCAGGTAGTCGGCGTTCTCGGAGGGGGTGCGGCGCACCCCCTCGCCCGCGTAGTCGTACACGCCGTCGCGGAAGAACTCCGACGACGCCGGGTCCATGACCAGGCCGATGTCCGTGCCGGGGCGGTAGCCGGTGCGTTCGATGGCGGTCATCACGAAGTCGAGCGCCTCCTCAGCGGTACGCAGCGCGGGCGCGAAGCCGCCCTCGTCGCCGACGCCCGTGGAGTGCCCGGCGGCCAGCAGATCGCGGCGCAGGGTGTGGAAGATCTCGCTGCCCATGCGGACGGCTTCGGCGAAGGTGTCCGCGCCCACGGGCACGATCATGAATTCCTGGAAGTCCAGCGGATTGTCGGCGTGGGCGCCGCCGTTGACGATGTTCATCATCGGCAGCGGCAGGAGGTGGGCCTCGGCGCCGCCGAGGTAGCGGTAGAGGGGCTGGCGGTGGGCCGCCGCGGCGGCCTTGGCGGCGGCGAGGGAGACGCCGAGGATCGCGTTGGCGCCGAGCCGGGACTTCGTGGCGGTGCCGTCGAGGGTGACCAGCGCGGCGTCGAGACCCGCCTGGTCCGCCGCGTCCCGGCCGCGCACGGACGCCACGATCTCCCCGTTGACGTGGGCCACCGCGCGGTCGACGCCCTTGCCGTGCCAGCGCGCGGAGTCTCCGTCACGCAGTTCCACGGCCTCCCGGGCACCGGTGGAGGCGCCGGAGGGGACAGCCGCGCGCCCCAGGGAACCGTCCGCCAGGACGACGTCGACCTCGACCGTGGGATTGCCCCGGCTGTCGATGATCCGGCGGGCGGTGACGGTCTCGATGGTGGCGTTGACGGTTCCTACTGCCTTTGCGGACATGGGAGTTCCTCCCCGTTGTCGTGTGCCGTGGCCCCGGCTGCGACAACGCTGGCGCTGAGCCCGACAACACCAAACCGTACAGCAATGCTGATCAGTTTTGCTGTTCAGTTTCGCTGTACAGCATTGCTGTGCAGGTCAGGTGCACAGCTTTGCTGACCAACGGGGTAAAGTGCCCTATGCCCACCTCGGAAGCCGCCGCCATCGCCGCCGAACTGCGCACAGCGATGGGCAAGCTCACCCGACGCGTCAAACACGAGGACCGCATCCCGCTGGGCCAGGTCGCCGTGCTCGGCGCACTCGACCGCGACGGCGCCATGACCACCAGCGACCTCGCCGCCGATCAGCGCGTACGCCCCCAGTCGATGGCCCGGGCGGTGGGGCTGCTCATGGAACAGAACCTGATCACGCGTCGGGCGCACCCCACGGACGGCCGCAAGTCGCTGGTCGAACTGTCGGACGCGGGCCGGGCCGCGCTCGAAGCGGAGCGCGGCCGCAGGGCCGGTTGGCTCGCGCAGGCCATCGAGGCCGAACTCACGGAAGAGGAGCGGGCGTTGCTGGCGCGGAGCGCCGCCCTGCTGGAGCGGCTCGCCGCACACTAGCGCCCCGGCAGGCGACGTCCGCCCCTCGCGACGCCCGGCACGCCGAGAGGACGCACCGCGGCGGGCGCCCCTGCACGGGCAAACGTCGTCTGCCGGGGCACGCACTGGTCTCGCCGGGCGCCGCGAGGAACGCCCAGGTCGGCTCGGGCCTGTTCGCGATAGCGGTTCATCAGGTCTGTCAGATTCCCTTCCGTGGGGGGGTGGCGCCGTCGTTCCTGGTCGCGATCTCCTCCTGCCACAGGACGAGGTTGTCTTCGTGGGCGGCCTCGATCGCCGCCGGTGACGCCGGGAGGACGAGGATCTCGAACAGCACAGACCTCCTCGACTCGGCTGTCTCCATCGCGGCGAGGCACTGCCGCCGGTCATCCGTTCCTTCTGCCGCCTGGCGGGCTCGTTCGGCCGTGCTGGATACTTCCTTTACACACGTGGCGTACTCGATGCAGGTGTCGAGTCTGCGCTCGTCCCGGCGTGTCGCCATGGCCCGTTGGTGCCGGGTGCGCTCGGCCATGGTGGTCGCCAGGAATGAGGTCAGGGCGCCGACGAGCGTCACTGCCTGAGTGATCGTGAAAGCGAACCTTGGCCTCGTTCGGGCCATGACGGCAAGGCCGGGCGACCGAGGCGCCTTCAGCGGTCGCCCGGGCCGGCGAGGCAGGTGACGATCCGCACGTCGGGGGCGAAGTCCGGCGCCGGGCTCCCGTACCGGATCTTCGCGTCGTCCATGCGCGGGGTGCGGGCCGGCGGCCGCAGCACGGTCCGGGAACGCGGCGCTCGCCGCCGAAGAGGGGCACGCCGGCTTCCTCGGGGGTGGGGCGTGCGCGCGTCCCGGTGAGGACACCTCGACACCGGAGTACGCGGCGGACCCGAACCGGCCGACATCGTCATCGAGGACTCCGGCGTGGAGATCCCCGAGGCGCAGGAGGCGCCGGTTCACGGCAACAGGCGCTTGAGTGTCCAGCGGCTGGAAGGTCCATGATCTCGCCATGGACGACGAACACCCCGACGTGCTCACCATCGGCCGGCTCGCGCACCGCACCGGACTTCCGGTGCGCACCCTGCGCTTCTGGTCGGACAGGGGAGCAGTGCCGCCCGTGGCCCGCTCCGCGAGCGGCTACCGGCTGTACGACACCGATTCCGTGGCCCGCGTCGAGCTGGTCCGCACCCTGCGGGAGCTCGGCCTCGGGCTCGACGACGTGTGCCGCGTCCTGAGCGGCCGCACCACGGTTGCCGAGGTCGCCGACGCGCACGTGGCCGCGCTCGACGCGCAGATCCGTTCCCTCAAGGTGAGCCGGGCCGTTCTGTCCACCGTATCGAAACGTGGTTCGACCGCTGAGGAGACAGCACTGATGAACCGGTTGGCACGGCTTTCCGCCGCTGAACGCAAGCAGATCGTCGACGAGTTCAAGGAGGAGGTGTTCGGCGGTCTCGACGTCGACCCGCGCCTGCACGACCGCATGCGCGCCTTCAGCATCGAACTGCCCGACGACCCCTCGCCCGAGCAGGTCGACGCCTGGATCGAACTGGCCGAGCTGGTCCGGGACCCCGGCTTCCGCGCCCGGATGCGCACCATGCTGGAGCTGAGCGCCCCGGCCCCGGGGCGGAGCCGTCCCCCCGGGGCGTCCATCTGGTGGGCCAGGCAGGTCGTGCAGACCGTCGCGGAGGTCAGGGAACGCGGGATCGCTCCGGAGGGACGGGCAGCGGCCGAAGTATTGTCCGAGCTGTTCGGCGATGCCGATCGGGCCGCCGTGCTGTTGTGCCTGGAGGCCGGGATCGAGGCAGGGATGGAGCGCTACCGCGGGCTCGTCGCCCGCGTGCGCGGACAGTACTCGTCTCCCGACGCGACCGGGGAGCTGGAGTGGCTGGCGCGAGCCCTGCGTACCGCGGAGCAGACCTGACCGGCCGCACCTCCCCCGTCTCGCATGACCGGGTGCCGTTATGCGACCTGCGGGCCCGTCCCAGCCGACCGGTGTCTCACGCAGCGAGGTGCGGGCAGGCCCCGACGCGGCATCGCGGAAGAACCACCGCTGAGCAGGCCGACCGGTCACTGGGCGCGGGGCGCACCGCCTCCGGCCGCCTCTGCGATGCGCGCCGCCGGCCCGTGGCCGGACGGCACGAGAGCGGCCCCGTGCCACGCCGCACGGGGCCGCGGTGAGGCGTTGCCACTCCTTGAGGCTTTGAGGCCGGTCGGCGCGCGATGACGTCGAAGCAGCCGGGCGGAGCTGTCGGAGATCATGTCCCCGTCGGTCGTGCCGGCGGAGCCGGCTGGGGGCTGATGAGGAGCAGGGCGATGTCGTCGGCGGGAGAAGGGGCGTGCCGGATGAGGGTGTCGGCCATGGCGTCGAGGTCGTCCGGGTCTGCGTGTTCGAGGAGTCCGGCGAGGGCTGTGGTGGCGTCGTCGAGGTCGACTCCGGGCGCTTCGATGAGCCCGTCGGTGTAGAGGGCGAGGACGCAGCCGGGCGGCAGGGGAGAGTCCAGTGTGGGGTAGTCGGCATCCGGGTCGATGCCGAGGAGGAGGCCGGGTGGGACGTGGAGGAGCTCGGTGTGCCCGTCCGTGTGGCGCAGCAGGGGTGGGGGGTGGCCGGCGGTGGCGAGACGGGCGCGGTGCTGGGCCAGGTCGAGGTGGGCGTAGAGGCAGCTGGTGAACAGGCCGGGGTCGAGGTCGGTGAGCAGGCGGTTGGTGGCGGCCAGGACGTGGTCCGGGGACGCGCCCCCGGTGGCATGGGCGTGGACGGCGGTACGGACCTGTCCCATGAGGGCGGCAGCGTCGACGTTGTGGCCTTGTACGTCGCCGATGGTGGCGGCCGCGGTCTGTTCGTCGAGGCGGATGAGGTCGTAGAAGTCGCCGCCGACGCCCAGTCCTCGGGCGGCCGGCAGGTAGCGGGCGGCGACCTTCAGGCTGGGGATGTCGGGGAGGCTGTGGGGCAGG
The DNA here is from genome assembly GCF_053591575.1 of Streptomyces altiplanensis. NCBI lineage: Bacteria > Bacillati > Actinomycetota > Actinomycetes > Kitasatosporales > Streptomycetaceae > Streptomyces > Streptomyces altiplanensis. The sequence goes on from NZ_JBSFUB010000030.1 coordinate 39,270, forward strand.
AGGCTGGCCTGCAGTCGGTGGGCGAAGTGCTGTTTCGTGTCGTAGAGGCGGGCGCGGTCCAGGGCCTGGCCGACGAGACCGGCCAGTGAGGTGAGTACGGCGCGTTCGCTGGGCGGGAAGATGTGGGGCCGGTCGTAGGCGAGGACGAGGCAGCCGATGGGACGGCCGGAGGCGATCAGGGGCAGGAACGCCCATGCGGCCATCCGGTCCTGGTGTACGGCGGCAGGGTAGGCGTCCTGGAGGTCGGCGAAGGTGGCGAAGAAGCTCGGGTCGCCCGTGGACAGGACCCTGGCGCCGGGGGTGTTCGAGTTCAGGGGGACGGCGTCGAAGCGGCGCATGAGTGCGGCGCCGTAACCGCGGTGTCCGATGAGCTTCAGCCGGCCGTCCTCGGCGGCCATCAGTGCCATGGCCTTGGCGCCGAGGGCCGGCAGGAGCTGGTCGGCGGTCTGCTCGACCACGTCCTTGACTCCGACGGCCTCGGTGAGCGTGGACGCCAGATGCATCAGGTGATAGAGCACGGTGGCGCGGCCGGGGCCGACGGCGGTCACCGGCTTCGGGACATGAGCGCCTTCGGACGGAGCGCTGGGAGTGATGCGGACGCTGATGCCGGAGGAGTCGGGGTAGAGGTCGAAGGACAGCCACGTGTCCGGTGGGCGCAGGACCGTGAAGGCCTGGGGACAGCGGCTGACCAGTGCGGCCCGGTAGCGGTCCTCGACGTGGGGGACGTCCATCCACGGCAGTGCCTCCCAGGGCAGGGCGCCGAGCAGGCCGGCCTGGCCGGCGCCGACGAGTTCGGCCGCCGCCGGGGTGATGAAGGTGATGCGACCGTGCAGGTCCAGGCCGCAGGACCCTTCCGGCAGGCGGTCGAGGAAGGCCGCTATCGCTGTCGCCTCGACGGGTGAGGGCGTGCGCCCGGCCGGTGGGGGCAGGGTCCGCGGCCGGTCGGCGGGCAGCAGCGGGTCACCGCGGTCGGCGGCCTGTTGCAGGAGCCTGCCCAGGCGGCGGCAGCCCGCTTCGACGACGGCGTGCTCTTCAGGGCCGAGCTGCGGTGGGTGGGTACCCGGCCACAGGAGCACCAGCCCGCCCCGGACCGTTGCGCCGCTGGTGACCGGGGCAGCCGCCAGCGCGAAGTCGTAGGGCAGCGCAAGCGCCGGACGCGGGTAGCGGCGCGCCATCTCCTCCTGCCCGCTGACCCATACCGGGCGCCGCTCGCGGACGGCGTCCGCCACCGGCATCGGGTCGGTCAGCGCCACCCGCCGCCACAGAGCGGTGATCTCATACGGGACCCCGGTCATCAGGACCAGCCACAGCGCGTTTCCGTCCGGCGGCAGCACGTACAGCAGCCCCCCGAAGGCGCGGCTCTCGCGCACCACATCGGCCATTGCGGCGTCCATCAGCTGCCCGCCTCGACCCGTGTCGGCAGGGAGGCCGTACCGGCCGGCACCATCTGCTGCCGTGCGCCGGCCGCGGTCTGCGGGCGGCGCCGCGCCCGCCGGGCCGCCCGCCGGTGAGCCTGACGGCGGTATCGGCGGCTACGGTCCGCCGACTCCGGCAGGACCGCACCACACCAGCCACACCCAACACCACGCATAAATGGACAATACGACCATTCCGCCACGGCGGCGTCCCGCCGGCGCCCAGGGGACGGGACCGCACCGAAAGGACCGGGCGACCCATCGAGCGGCACTCGGCGGCTTCCGCCGGGCGGGCGGGCCACCGGAAGGCAGGTGCGGCACGTGATCAGCCGCGGTCGCGGTTGCCCCGTCCGGGGCGAAGCGCGACGCTTCGCCCCGGATCAGGTCTTCCCCGCCCCGATCGAGCAGGGCCGGTCGCCGGGGCCGCCTCCCCCGCAGGGGGCCGGCGGCAGGAGGCCGGCTGCGGCCCTGGAGGCCGGCGCCGGCGTACAGGGCGATCTTCCAGCCAGAAGGTACCCGTACCGAGTTGACGGCATCGCCGCCCGCGCGAGTGCGGGCGGCGAAGAGGCGGGGCCTCGTTTCGGGACGTGGCGGCTCAGGCGGTACGGGTCAGTCGCCACACGTTGTCCGCCCGCGTGCCGGGCTTGCCGTCGGGCGAGGGCGAGGGCCGTTCCACGGCCTCCAGAGTCTCCACCCGCCAGGTGCGCGGCAGGGCAAGCATCGCGAGCAGGCCCTGGAGCGTGGGGAAGACGGCATCGAACGGGTGCTCGTGTTCTTCCATCCAGGACGGCCATCCAGCGTGCATGACGACCAGGAGGGTGCCACCCGGCGCGACCGCTTCGGCGGCCCGTTTGAGCACGCCGTCCTGGTCCAGTGCGACGGGCGACTGAAGGAACTGAGCACTGACCAGGTCGAAGCTTCCCTCGGGGAAGGTCACTCCGAGTTCATGCTGTTCGAACGCCACCTGCCCGGCGAGACCAGCTTCCGCGGCACGGGTCGCCGCCCGCTCCAGCGCTGTGGCGGAGATGTCCACTCCGGTCACCCGCCATCCGCGCGAGGCCAGCCACAGGGCGTCACCACCTTCACCACATCCCAGATCCAGAGCACCACCCGGCTCCAGGGCGCCGGCCTCACGCACGAGCAGTGGGTTCGGATCACCGCTCCAGACCCGTTCGCTGGTGCGGTAGCGCTCTTCCCAGAACTGCGCCGGGGCATTGGGCTGCGGTGTCGACATCGGAGCTCCTTCGGGACGACTGCACGGCGCCGGCGGGCACCTGGGCTCAGGGTGGCCGAACGGAAAGAAGCACGTCAAACATAGTTGCTGGTTCGGCAACAAAGAGGCGCAGGGCAGGACCGGATCGTCGGCATCCCGAACGAACCCACAGGAAAAGACCTCTGAGCCGGCCCACTCCGGGGACGTTCAGCGGGGAGGCGGGAAACGACGGGCTGAGCCGGTGCCCCGGCCCGCCGGCCGGAAGCCGCCCGTCAGAAGCCGCCGTCCGGACCGGAGGGCGACACCGTCCGGGCGCCTGAACTCCCGGACGGCGGAGCGGGAAACAACGCCACGGCTTCCCGGCGGGCAGCTCCGACCACGTGCCCGACGGACCGCGTGTCCGATAGGATGAAATTTAACGTTTATGCACCTCTTCAAGTCTTTTGGGTGGAGCATGGTCTCGGATCGAGACGGCGACGAAGCGCGGCCTCCCAAGCGCCGGCAGCGTGACCAGCACGAACAGCGTGAGCAGGACGGGCGTCCGCAGCGGCTTTCGGCGCCCCGAGCCATGCGTTCGGCGACGCAGCAGCTGAGGGACTTGCTGGGAAAGACGCCGGAGTCCGTCTCCGCGGTACGGCCCACCGATGACGGGTGGGAGGCCGAGGTGGAAGTGCTGGAGCTGGAACGCATCCCCGAGACGACGAGTGTCATGGCCAGTTACCGGGTGACGCTCGACGCCGACGGCGAGCTCATGGCGTACGAGCGGATCCGACGGTACACACGCGGCCAGATCGACCGGCGCGCCTGAGGGCGTGCCCCGGCTCGGCCGGGGTCTGCGCCGCCACTGACAGCTGAACACCGTGGAAACAGCAGCCGGACCGGGCGACGCACTTGCGGTGTCGCCCACGAAGGGAGGCACCATGACCGTGGTGCCACAAAGTGGCGGAGGCGGCGTAGCCCAGGGCGGTGGCGGCTCGGGCTCGCTGTACGACGTCCTGGAACTGATCCTGGACCGCGGACTGGTCATCGACGTGTTCGTCCGCGTGTCGCTGGTCGGTATCGAGATCCTGAAGATCGACGCCCGTGTCGTGGTGGCCAGCGTCGACACCTACCTGCGGTTCGCTGAAGCCTGCAACCGGCTCGACCTCGAGACGGGGCGCAAGGCGCCGAGCCAGTTGACCGATGTCGTCGGCGAGGTCACACAGGGCGGAGCCAAGGGCAAGAGCAAGGGCGCTCTCACGGGCGCGGTGGAGGCGTTCACGGACTCGCTCCACCAGGGCCGCGAGGAAGAGCCCGAGCCGGCAGAGGAGCGGGAGAGGTCCCGGCCGTCACGCCGCCCTTCCCGGCACCGGGAAGAGTGAGCCATGGCGGTCTATGTCTACGCGATCACGGCTGCGGCCCACCCCCGGCGCCTGGACGGCGTCAACGGTGTGGGAGACCCGCCGGAGCAGCTGCGCACGGTCGACGGCCAGTCACTGGTCGCCGTGGTCAGCGACGCGCCCGAAGGACTCAAGGCCAAGCGGCGCGACGTACTGGCGCACCAGTCGGTGCTGGAGAGGCTGATGGCCGACGGCAGTGTGCTGCCGCTGCGTTTCGGGGCGCTGGCGCCCGACGACGAGGCGGTGCGGCAGGTACTGGACGAGAGGGCCGATGAGTACCGCGAGCGGCTGTCGGCGCTCGACGGCTGTGTGGAGTTCCACCTGAAGGCGTCGTGCGCGGAGGAAGCGCTGCTCCGCGACATCCTGCTCCAGTCCGAAGAGGCACGCAGGCTCAACGAGGAGATCCGCAGCGGCCGCGGTGGCCAGGACCTGCGGATCGCGCTCGGAGAGCTGGTCGCCGCGGAGGTCCAGCGGCGGCACGGGACCCTCGCGGCGGAGACCGTGGAAGCGCTGCGGCCGCAGGCCCGCGACATACGCACCTCGGACCCGACGGGCGACGACTTCGTCAGCGTCTCGTTCCTGGTGGAGCAGGCCCGGCAGAACGAGTTCATGACCGCGGAGAAGGACCTCGCCGACCGGCGCGGTGAGGACTTCGCCTTCCGCCTCCACGGGCCGCTTCCGCCGTACAGCTTCGTCTAGACACCTCAATCGCCCCGGATCAGGAGGTGCGGTCATGGGCTTGTTCACTCAGCTCCTCACTCTCCCGCTCGCCCCTGTGCGGGGCGTCGGGTGGGTGGTGCAGCAGGTGGTACGGACCGCCGAGGACCAGTACTACGACCCCGGCCCCGTAATGAGGGAACTCGCCGAACTGGAAAAGGCGCTGGAGTCCGGCCAGATCGACGAGGAGACGTTCGACCGGCGTGAGGACGAGCTGCTGGACCGGCTGGAGGAGATCCGCAGCTTCCGGGAAGACCCACGGTGACCCAAGGGACAGAGACACGTCAGGAGGAACCCTCGCGATGAGAAAAGCAGCAACAGGCGCAGCGTTGCTCGGCGGTTACGCACTGGGACGGACGAAAAGCGCCAAGTTGGCCATGGCTGTCGCAGCCTGGGTGATCAAGAAGAACGTGGACACGAAGAAGATCACATCGGCGATAGCCGAAGCCGGTTCGCCGGCCATGGATGCCATCAGCGGGCAGGTACGCAAGGAACTGGTCGGCGCGGGCAAGGAAGCCTCCGCCGCGGCCGTCGGCACCTGGGCGGACAGGCTGGCCGATTCGCTGCACGAGCGCACCGTACGCCTTCAGGAAGAGCCTCCCGGGGACAAGGACGCCAAGGGCCCCGAGGACACCAAGGAGCCGAAGGAGCCCGAAGAACCCAAGGGCGCCAAGAAGGCGGAAACAGAGACGGAGGAGGAACCGGATACGGACAGGGGTGCGGATACGGAGACGGAGACGGACAAGCCGAGCCGCGCTCGCGCCCGTAAGGCCGAAAAGCCCGCGGCCAGGAAGAAGGCGGCGGGCGGGCCCGCCGCGCCGCGCGGTGACCGGCGTGGCGGTGGCACGAAGAGGAGGTCCGGGGAATGACCGACAGTGGGAAGACGGGGCCGGTCGGCGACGCGGGCAACCGGCTGATGGAAGAGCTCCAGCAGTACCTCCAGGCCCGGGCCGAGCGGACGGTCACCACCATGGGGCAGCGGCTCGGCGAGGCCACCAGGCAACTGGCCGAACCCGGCAGTTCGGTCGGGGACACCCTCACCACGCTGGCCAAGGGCGGCAAGCAGCTCAGTGAGGGCAAATCCCCGGCCCGGGTGGCGGGCGGCATGGGACTGTCCCACATGGCCGGCGGTCTGAAGGACAAGGTCAAAGGCCTGTTCGGTGGCGGCAAGGGCGGCAAGGGCGAGACCCGGTCGAAGAGCGTTGTCATCATCGAGGACATCGACGTCGGTGTGCCCGTAGAGCAGGCGTACAACCAGTGGACCGAGTTCCAGCAGTTCAGCCGCTTCGCCAAGGGCGTCGTCAACGTCGACCGGTCCGACGACACCAGTTCCAACTGGCAGGTGAAGGTGGCCAAGTCCAACCGCAGTTACAAAGCGAAGGTGTCCGAGCAGATACCGGACAAGCGCATCGTATGGACCTCCGAGGGCGCCAAGGGCACGACAAAGGGGGCAGTGACCTTCCACGAGCTCGAGGAAAACCTGACCAAGGTGCTCGTGGTGGTGGAGTACTTCCCCAAGGGCCTGTTCGAGAAGACCGGAAACATATGGCGCGCCCAGGGCCGCCGCCTCCGTCTGGACCTGAAACTGTTCCGCAAGTTCGTCACCTTCCAGGGCGAGCCCGCCGAGGGCTGGCGCGGTGAGATCCGCGACGGCGAGGTGGTCGACGAGGGTGATGAGGGCGACGAGAGCGACGACAACGAGGAGGAAGACCAGGACGGGAAGCGGGACGAAGGCGAGGAGCGGAGTGACGAGGAGGAGGAAAGCGACGAGGAGGACGAGGGCTGGGAGGACGAGGAGGAACCCGAGGACGAGCCCGAGGACGAGCCCGAGGACGAACCCGCACGGGCACGCAAAGCACCCGACGAGGAAGCCGGCGAACCCTACGAAGACGAACCCTATGAAGAGGACGAAGAGGACGGAGAAGACGAAGAACCGTACGAAGAGGAAAGCCCGCGCCGCCGTGCTGCCGGTCGGCGCTGATCCACGCCGGATCGAGGTGGAACGGCTGTGAGCGAACCAGTCCCCGGCAACCTCGGCTCCTTCCCGTCGCGGGCGTCCCCCTCGCCCTACGGCCAGGGTTCGTCGGCCAACCTCGCCGACATCCTGGAACGCGTTCTGGACAAGGGCATCGTCATCGCCGGTGACATCCAGATCAACCTCCTCGACATCGAACTGCTCACCGTGAAGCTGCGTCTCCTCGTGGTCTCGGTCGACAAGGCCAAGGAGATGGGCATCGACTGGTGGGAGCACGACCCGTCGCTGTCCTCCCGGGCCGTGGACGACCGGGACCTGGCCGAGGAGAACCGGCTGCTGCGCGAGGAAGTAGCCGCCCTGCGTGACGCCCGGGCGCTGCCGGCGCCCGAGCAGCGCTCCGCGTCCCGGACGCCGGAGCGTCCACGGCGCGCGTCCGGATCGGCCGGCTCGGCCAGGTCCGGCCGCACCGCCGCACGGCGGCCTCCGAGGACCGACGATGACTGAGACCACTGCGACCGTGAGTTACCTGTACGGCGTGGCGGCCCTGCGAGACGGGCTGTACGAGACGGCGGCTCCCCTGCGCGGCGTCGCCGGAGCCTCGGTGCGTCTGGTGCCGGACGAAGACACCGGTCTGGTGGCGGTCGTCAGCAGCGTCCCGGCCGCCGACTTCGAGGCAGCGCCGCTCTCCGCCCACCTGGAGGACCTCGCCTGGCTCGAAGCCGTCGCCCGGGCCCACCACCACGTCATCGACGCCATCGCGGCCACCGGCACGGTCCTGCCGCTGCGGCTGGCGACCATCTACCGCGACGACGACCGCGTCCGCGCCCTGATCACCGCGGACCGCGCCGCGTTCACGCGCCGCCTTTCCCACGTGGACGGCCGCGTGGAATGGGGCGTCAAGGTCTACTTCGAGCCCCCCTCGGCACCCGCCGCCTCCGCGGAGGACGCCCCCGCGGCCGGGATCAGCCCCGGCCGCGCCTACTTGCGCAGCAGGCACCAGGAGCGGAACGCCCGGCAGGACGCCTTCCGGGAAGCCGCGATCGCCGCGCGGAACGTCGAGGCCGCCGCCCGCGCCCACGCGGTCGCACACGCCCGCCACCGCCTGCAACAAGGCCCTCTCGCCGACGACTCGGGCGAGAACATCGTCAACGACGCCTACCTGGTGCCGCACGACCGGGCCGACGACTTCCGGCACGCCGTCCGGAGCGCCGCCGGGGAATCCGACCCGATCCGCGTCGAGATCACCGGGCCGTGGGCGCCGTACTCCTTCGCCGCGTCAGGGCTGGACGAACACGGTGAGAAAGATCAGGAGGTGATCACCTGATGACAGCCGACTACTCCGTGTCCGGTCCCACGGCGTCCGGACCGCCGGACCGCGGGCCGCTGCCGGACCGGCAGATAGCACTCATCGACCTGCTGGACCGTTTGCTCACCGGGGGCGCCGTCATCACCGGTGACATCACCTTGTCGATCGCCGACATCGATCTCGTCCGGATCTCGCTGCGCTCGCTCATCACCTCGATCAGCGCCGAGGTTCCGAGTCCCTGGCCCCGTGGCGGGCCCGTCTCCGTCCTGCCGCCCGGTGACCGTCCCCCCACGCCATGACGCCGGACGTACCGGATGTACCCGATGAACCGGTACCGGGCACACAGGACGGACCGGACGGGCCGGACGCGCAGTTCCCCCAGCGCCGTTACGACGAAGTGGCCGACGCGGCCGTCCGTGCCTTCCGGCTGTTCCCCGCCGCCCCGCAGGATCTGCCTCGCCCGGACCGGCACCGGAGCACCCGCCCGGGCGCACGCGTCAACACGGACCCCGACACCGTGGAACGCGACCTGATGAAGCTGGTCCTCACGCTCGTCGAACTCCTCCGTCAGCTGATGGAACGCCAGGCCATGCATCGCGTGGACGCCGGCGACCTCACCGAGGACGAGGAGGAGCGCCTGGGGCTGACTCTGATGCTCCTCCACGACCGCATGAACGACCTCTGCGCCCGCTACGGCCTGACCATGCAGGACCTCAACCTGGACCTGGGCCCCCTCGGCCCCCTGCTGCCGCCCGCCGACCCGCCCGCCGACCCGCCCGCCTGACACCGGACGGACGCGGAGGCTCCCGCGCTGACCGCTCCTGCCTGCGCCGACGCAAGATCCGGTGCACCGTCCCGGAGAAGGCGGGCCACACACCCACAACGCGGGAATCTCGGCCCGCGCGGCAAGCGCCCCCTGAGGTTCGGCAGGGCCGACCACCGCGAACGCCGCGCGGGGCGGAGTGCGGGATCAATCACCCGAAGCGGCACCGCGCCGTAGTGACCCGGCACGCCGAGCCCGCCGTCCGCCACGAAGCGACGGTGCTGGTCCCGGTCATCGACGAGTGGCTGCGACCAGTACCTTCTACGCGTCTGCCGGGCGGCGCGGTTCGCGCCGCATCGTCCACAGCACCGGTCCGTTCCCCGGCAGCCGCAGCTCCTCTTGCACGGTGAAGCCGAAGTGCTCGTAGAAGGGCAGGTTGGACGGCTTGGAGGACTCCAGGCAGGCGGGCAGACCCGCCGCGTCGGCCTTGGCCAGTCCCGAGCGCAGCAGAGCGGCTCCGTGCCCCCGGCCCTGCCCGGCCGGGTCGGCCCCGATCACCGCCAGGTACCAGTGCGGTTCCCGGGGCGCGTGCTCGGCGGCCATCTCGACAGCGTCCTTCAACAACGGGGCCCGGTCGCCGAGGATGCTCTGGAGCTCCTGGATGGTCTCCGGGCCGGGAACGGCCTTGGCCTGGGCCTCCGGCGGCACCCAGAAGGCGGCCGCCGCCTCGGTGTACTCACACACCCCGTGGTGGACGTACTGCCGGGTGAAAATCGTGGTGAAGTAACGGCCCAGTCCTGTCTCACGAGAGGCATCACCGGTGAAGAACCAGCGCATCATCGGGTCGTCGTCGAAGGCACGGGCCAAGGTGCGACTGATCAACGGAGCGTCGTCGACCGTTGCTGTCTTCGGCGTGTTCGTTATCGGCATATGGATCATTCTGCGCTCCTGTGATCCTCGGCCTCGTGGTGGGTCCTGGTCCGCTCCCGGAGCCGACGGAGCATTCTCCTGAAGGGAGTTGGTGCAGGGGATGGCGAAAGGACGAGCCGGCAGGAGGGCCGGGAGGAGAAACCGAGTGCGCATGTCATCGGCTCCCAAGCATCAAGACCTCCGCCACCGTCCCCGCCCTGGAGCAGAGCGTCGACGCGGGCAAGAAGATCGTCCGCCGCGACCCCGCCACCAAGGGGCGTGCGGCTCTGCCACGCCGCTGTACCGGCCGAGCAGCAGCGCATCGCAGGCATCTTCCCCGGTCTTCCCTGGCTCGCCCGCTGACCCACACGAAACCGCCCGGTTGACATGCCGTCAGGTCGGTGGGCCGGGACGGTCCGCTGACCGGCTCACCCAGAGGTGCTGCCACAGCGTCGTCCGGGACCGGGCAAGCAGGTCCCGGACGGATGCACTGACGGCCGCCTCTCAACTGGCCGCCCACACCGGATTCGGAACCGGTTCGAGGTGACTCAGCCGGACCGGGAACGCCTCCGCCATACGGCTCCAGCCGTGGCCGCCGAAGTGGACCGAGCACCACGAACCGTCGACGAAGCCGATCTCGTGGTTGCCGCCCGCCACGTCGCTCCGGTCACGGATCCAGGTCACGTTGCGAAGATCCGTGACCCACCCCACCTCGGCCGGACCGAGCCCGCCGGTGACGGAGCGCGCGCGGGACACGTACACGAGCTGCAGGCGGCGGTCGGTGACGTGCAGCACCACGGCCGTGCTGTTCTTGGTCCGAGGCAGTACGGCGCGGGCCAGGTGGCCGGCCATGCTGTTCCAGCCGCCGTGGAACGGCTTGCCCGGCTTCTTCCCCTCACGCCAGAAGACCGCTTCGAAGAACGCCTCGAACGGGTTCCAGGTGATGGCACAGAATCTCGCGGCCCCGTTCACGGGGAGCATCAGCCAGCTCCCGAGCGTGCGGTGCTCGGACCGCAGAGCGCGCGGGCGCCGGACATAGCCAGGCCGCGGCGCCCTGCCGGCCAACGAGACCCCGTGCTCACCACGCAGCACCTCGCCCGCCGGTATCAACGCCCTCGCCCGCTCGACCGTCTCCCGGCCCCGGTTCGCAGTACTCACCCGAAATCGCCCCTCACTGTCCTGGCCCCACAGCCACCCCACATTGCACCAGGTCAGCAGTCCACGAAACCCACGGGCTCAGGACAAGGGCCGCAGACGCGGCATCATGACCGGCACGGTCGGCCTGCCACGCTGTCGATCACTTCGGTGGAGCCCGGTGTCAGGCCCTCCCCCGCTCATTCGGGGCGGTCCCGGTGAGGCGGCTGCGGTGCGGCGAAACCGTCGACCACACTTGGCCCCAGGCCGCCCCGGCTGCAGTGTGCTGCGGATACGGAGGCCGAGCGCTACGCGTTGCCCTCGCCAGCAGACCCGTAGCTCCACCGCAGGTTTTCCTTGACCGACGCCTCCTTCGACGCGGACGTCCTCAAGAACGACAAGCCCGTACTGGTCGACGGCCCCCTTCCTCAGCGACCGCTGACACCCGGCCGGAGGCACACGCCCGCTGGAGCAGCCCGTCGCGGAGCGGCACCGCGCGTACGGGACCGGGCGGCTGACCGGGCAGGCATGCGGAGCAGCTGGGCACGGCCCGGGACGCGGTCGACGCCCCGTTCGAGAAGTGCCTTGCTGCGACCCGGGTGCACTACGAGTGGAACTCCGCATGCGCGGCGGCCCCCGGGATGTCGTGGCAGATCCCAGGAGGCTCAGCAGTGCTGTGTCCCGGCCGCAGGTCTTTCTTTCCCCGGCCCCCGTTTCACCATCGCTCTCCCCGGCAACCCATGAACAACGATCAGCCGGGCGAGACCCGGAAACCACTGAGGAAAGGCACGCCATGGGACACGACGGCGCCGGCACCCCCGACAGCGGCAGTGACATGAGGGCGATGACGTACTCGGCCTTCGGCGGTCCGGAAGTCCTCGCGGAGACACGGCAACCGCGCCCCAAGGTCGCGCCCGGCGAGATCCTCGTGCGCGTGCGGTGCGCGGCGGTCAACCCGGTCGACTGGAAGATCATGGCCGGGGGCCTGAAGGACCTGATGGACACGGTCTTCCCCGTGGTCCCCGGCTGGGACGTCGCCGGAGTGGTCGAGCAAGTGGGTATCGACGCGCCCGAGTTCGCGGTGGGCGACGAGGTTGTCGCCTACGCGCGCAAGGACTACGTGCACGGTGGCACCTTCGCCGAGTTCGTCACCGTCCCCGTGCGGGCCCTCGCCCGCCGGCCCGCGTCACTGACCTGGGACCAGGCCGCGGGTCTGCCGCTGGCCGGTCTCACGGCGTACCAGGTGCTGACGCGCCTGGGCACCGGTCCGGGTGACACCGTACTCATCCATGGCGCCGCCGGCGGAGTGGGGTCCCTCGGGGTGCAGATCGCACGTGCCCTCGGCGCCCGGGTCGTCGGTACCGCCTCCCCCGCCAATCACGACCGGCTCCGTGAGCTCGGCGCGGAGCCCGCGGCGTACGGCGAGGGAGTCGTCGAGCGCGTCCGGGCGCTCGCGCCGGACGGAGTCGACGTCGTCGCGGACTTCGTCGGCGGGGTCCTGGACACGACGCTGGCCGTCCTGCGCGAAGGCGGCCGGCACGCGTCGATCGCGGACCACTCCGTCATCGGCGCCGGCGGGCAGTGGATGTGGGTACGGCCGGACGGCGCCGACCTGGCCGAGCTGGGGTCTCTCGCCGACGCGGGGAAGCTGACCGTGCCGGTGGCACGGACCTTCCCCCTGGAGGAGCTGGCGGACGCCTTCGCGTTGAGCCAGTCCGGGCATGTGCACGGGAAGGTCGTCGTGACCGTCTGATCCCGCGCCGATAAGGGCTCGCGGCTGCCCCAGGAGGCGGCGAACCGCACACCGGTCCATGGATGGTCGTAGTGAGGTTCGGATCAGGACGGTTCCGGGACGGACTCCGCCATAAACGGCGGAGCACCGGCCAAGGCCACAGGGGAGCCGATCCTGAAGAGAGGGGCTCAGGAAGTAGATCAGCTGGACCAGAGGGAAGTGCATCTCCTCCGGCACGGGGCGCGAGGAGCACCTGCCGATCCCCGGCAGGTGCTCCGGCGGCGTCAGGCCGCGGCGGGAGGATGCGACGAGTCGGCAGCCCGGCGGTATTCGGCGTTGAGGCGCTGGGCTTCCTCGAGTTGGTCCTCGAGGATGACGATGCGGCAGGCGGCGTCGATGGGGGTGCCCCGGTCGACGAGTTCACGGGCCCGGGCGGCGACACGGAGCTGGTAGCGGGAGTAGCGGCGGTGGCCGCCCTCGGAGCGCAGGGGTGTGATCAGGCGGGCTTCGCCGACGGCGCGGAGGAAGCCGGGAGTGGTGCCGATCATTTCGGCGGCGCGGCCCATGGTGTAGGCGGGGTAGTCGTCGTCATCGAAACGGTCGAAGGAGTTGTCTGCTGTCATTTCACCTCACTGGTGAGTGCTTGGAGCAGGAACGCGTGGAGGGGCCTTGGTGCCGTACGGCACCAAGGCCCCGAAGGAATTTCAACACCATCTGCCGGCCCTAGTGCTGCGCCGGCCTTCTGTGTCCGCATGCCTGCCCGAGAAGCTGGTGGGCGGGGGTGCGGGGATCGCGGTGCTTGACCGGAGACCACCTGCCTGTCCGAGGTCTTGCGGCACCCGGGTCGTGCTGTCGCCCGGGCGATCCTGATGGCGCTCGACTCCTCCGTTCTTCCCTCTGGGAATCAACTGCTTTTCAAACCGGTACTGCTTACTGCGTTACCGCTCGTGGCGGCCCCTGATCACCGCGGGCCACCCGGTCCGGTCGTCAGTTCCGTCGCCGTCCTGCGAAAACCCTGGCTTCGGAACTCCACCACCGAACCGTCCTGCGAACTGCGTACTACTGCCCGGCAGTTCATCTCTGCCGGGCCCTGCTCGATCTCGGCTACGAGAGAAACCATAACCACACCACCGTCGAATGTCTACTGCCACCATCATAGATTTCCGCACAGGGGAGGAAGAGGAAGCCTGCACTCGCGACATCGGTCGCGTTCCCCGTATGCCCCGCTGGGGATCGCGGCGCTGTACTCACCCACCGAGCCGGCCGCCGGCACCTGACGGCGACTGCCGGAGCGGCGCCCCGTGCCGTCAATCTCCGCTCTGCCCCGCGTCGCGCCGCCGTCCGTTTCGTGTCACAGCGGCGATCACGGCGGAAACGGCGGCGGTCACGACGAGGCTTCCCACCGCGACCATCACCAGGCCGGCCATGAAAAGGCCGCTGGAGTCGTCCGGCCAGTCGTAATGGGCGGCAACGGACAAACCTGCCTTGTCGAAGAGCCCGTCCCAGGTGAGGCCCGAGGTGCTGCTGCGCGAAGTCACGGACGACAGGCACGTACGTGCCTGCACCGAGGTGATCACCGCTCGGGCGTCCCGAGCCGCGCCAGCGTGTTCCTCGAAGAGGCGCTGCGCATCGGCAGGTGGCCCTCGGCGCAGAAGCTGAGCCAGGCCGTTTCGTCCGGATCACCCGGTCGCTGGTCCGGTTGTGTCGTTGACTGACGCGCAGTGGGCGCGGATCGAGCCGTTGCTCCCCGACCGGACGCCGAAGCGGGGTGGCCGCTGGCGGGACCACCGGGAGGTGATCGACGCGATCGCCTCCAAGTTCCGGACCGGAACGCAGTGGGTCCACCTGCCGGAGAGGCACGGCGACTGGAGGGGCGTCTACCTGACTCAGCGCCGCGCCGCAGGCTGCGCAGACCGCTGTTCGCGCCGGGAGGCGCACCGACGGGTGAAACCATCACGTGCACGGGCGACCGGCCCGGACCGCGGGCGTCCTGAGCACCGGAATTTGATCACTCATGCCCTGTTCGAGGCGTGCTCATACGACGTATCAGCCGTGCCCCGGCCCGCGTTCCGGGCAGCGGCTCAGGGGGTGTCGCCGGACCAGTCGAAGCGGCGCGGGTCGCCGGGGCGCGGGTCGTACATCGCCCGGCCACCGGCGCCGAACCGGCCGAGCTCTGTCTGGAGGGCGACGCCGGTGGCTGTCTCGTCAGCCGTCCAGCCCGTGACGTCCAGCAGCAGGCCGTCCAGCGGCCCGCCGACCAGTTCGACGTATTCCTGTCCCGGCCGCGGGCCCGGGTGGGGGTTGTCGTGGTCCTGGCCGTAGACCCGGCCGCGCAGCAGTTCCTCGTCCCTGTCCATGCGTCCCAGCCTCCCAGCCACCACTGACAACGCGGGCTCGCCCGGGGTTGACGGCGATATCCGACACTGGGCGGCGCCACCGGCCCGCCGGAAAAGTGGAGCGGATCGTACTGGGACACAGGAGTGCTCCGCGCATGCCCGCAATCCGCTGCTCGCCACGGCCGCCCTTCCGCCGGGGCGCGAGACCCATGAAGGGGGCGCCACGGCGTCGCCTCCCTCAAGTCCGGCGTCGTCCTGCTCACCTACGCGCCCGAGCTGACGCCGGCGCGCCTTGCGTGAGCGGTCTTGAACACGGCTCCACCGGGCTCGTGCGACCGCCGATCGGTACTGGTCGCGGATCTCGTTCTCCCTGTCGGTACAGCACCAGCGAGTTCTTTCACGGAATATGTGCCAGAGCCGGAACCACGACCCGCGGACAAAAAAGAACCGGGAAAACCGTGCTGCCGGCACCGGGATCAGTCGGTGAGCCGGCCGGTCTCACAGACCCGGCGGGCGACCTCGCGCAGCTTGGTGTTCGTTTCCTGGGAGTACTTGCGCAGAACGTCGAAAGCCTGCTCCTCCTCCAGGCCGTGGCGCCCCATGAGGATGCCCATGGCTTCGCCGATGACGTGCCGGGTGGTGAGTGCCTCACGCATCTGGGCTTCGGCCCGGGCGCTGGAGAAGGCGACCGCGGCATGGGAGGCCAGCAGCCATCCGGCGGCCTCGCTGGCCTTGGTGAAGGCGCCGGGCTTGCGGGAGTAGAGGTCCAGCGCGCCCAGCTCCTCCTCATCGGTGTAGAGCAGGAAACCCATCATGCTGCCCAGCCCCAGCCCCCGGGCCCGGGGCACGTAGTCGGGCCAGCGGTCGGCGTGCTGGGTGAAGTCGTGAACGCGCATGATCCGCTCGTGCCCGGCGCGGCGGGCCACGTCGAAGCACGGGCCCTGTCTCAGACGCTCCTGCAACCGGTCGCTGTCGATGACCACCTGCTCGGTCGGCGCCAGGGACTGCACCCGGTCGCCGTGGACCAGGAGGATGCCGGCCGCCTCACAGCCCTCCACCAGCTCCACCGCGCCGCTGGTGATCCGCTCCAGCGTGGCATCCACGCTTTCCTGCGCCAGCAGATCCCGGGCCATAAAGGCCATCTGCTGCGCGAACGCCTGCCAGTCCATCCCGTCCTCCTCCGCACCACGCGCCGCTCATCAGCAGAACACACCTGTCCCCGATCACACCGGTACGGCGTGCACCCCGCGGGGAACGCCCACCCGCCCAGGGACGACCGCCGGCAGCCGGGACGGGCCGGCCGGCGAACGCGCAGCCGGTGGTCATGCTGTCCGCGGCCGAGCGCGGAGAAGGGCCGATGCCCGGCAGCCCGGCGCAGGGCGTGGCGCATGTCCCGGTACGTACCGGTCCGTTCCACTTCCTACGGAAGGCCCTGGGCCCGGTCAGCGGCACCGCCCGGTGGGTGAATCCGGTGCCGCCGCGCTCCGCCCCACCGGGCCCGCGATCCGTTCGGGCCCCGCCTCGGCGCACCTGTCAGCACGCTGCGAGCGCCGCCACCCGAACGGAGGACAGAGCGGCGCACTTCGAAATCGCCGGCGGGGGAACACCGCAGCACATGATCGAGCCCTGCGCACTGTCCGCCGACGCCCGCGAGTTTCACTGCCTGCCACCGACTGCCCGAGCCCACCGGTGCGTCCTGTGCGGCGAAATCCGCCTCCATGAACCCGCAGCCGGCTTCGACGCGTGGAAGGACCACGCCACCCACTGCCCGGAGGTTCCCGCCCCCGCCCCCACGGACAGCGAAGCCCGGGCCGGCCGGCCCGTTCCCAGCTGATGATCCGGGCGTGCTCCTGGTGAGGCGGGGCCCCGGGGCCGGGCGGGTGCGACGGCGCCCTGTCGTCAGGGCCGGGCGAGGCCGGCCAGCACCGCGGCGAAACTCAGGACAGCGGCAAGGACAGCGAGGGTCAGCAGCAGGAGCTGCAGATACTTCAGGGCAATCGCCAGCCTGCCCTTTTTGTGCACCGGCGTTTCGGGGTGGCGGGTGTGTCCGGGCCAGTTGTTGACGGACTCGACGGGGTCCGTGGCGTCATCTTGATTCATTGTCTGAAAACGTGCCGACAGCGGCAGAGGAACGGCGGCGCGGGGCACTGTCACGGAATCAGTACGAGAGACGGTGGGGCGTGACGACGCACCGCAGTACGTTGCATTGCCGGGAAGAGGTCTCCTGCGTGCGGCGTTCGGTTCCTCTTCAGCCTCTGCCGACAAGGCAGTCGCCGAGCGGGACGCACCGGCCGCAGGCGAGGGCCGGTGCGCGGCAGGAGGGTTTCACCGGTTTTCCCTTTATGCCTTTTGCCGGCCCTGAGGGTTCAATTCGGCGCAGCTTACGCAACTTGGCATATGTCGATGCGTTATGCGGATGCTATCGCGCGCTTGATGGGCGACCACTTCACGGAAGCCCGACTCGTTTGCCGCCACAGGTTGGTGGCGGAACAGGGATTCTCATGGCGGACACCGTGTTGTGGGTCACCATTGCCTGCGCTTCGGCATGCGCCGCGCTGTGGTCGGTCGTCCCGTCGTCGGCCGGCCGGACACGACACGTCGACGCCATCGAACTGCGGCGCCACCGCGAGTTCGGAGCGGCCCTGGCCGGACCCCCGGTCGACAGGCCGGCCATCCGGGCAGACGGCACCGGAAAGCGATCCTCCCGCACCGGCCGCGGCCCACCACCACGACGCTCCCGGCGAACACGGCTGAGCCCCTCCGTCCCGGTGCCGGGGAAGCGTGCCGGTCCTCGTGAGCAGCCACCGAACACCGGCGCACGCGACCTTCCCGCGCTGCCCGCACCAGGAGGCGCCCGTATACCTCAGCGCCCGCAGAACCGATAAAACACCAGACTGAATTACTCCATATGCGACAAGGCGGCCACCCGTTTGCCGCACATCCTGCCCAATCCGCGCAGCGTTGGACCGGGTATGACGAAAGTGAGTCCGCTGTTTGCCCCAGGGGTGCACCTGATGGGTGCACAGAACACCACACCTGCTGTCCGGGCAGGAGACCGGGGTTTCCCCCCGGCTGCCGGTCATGCTCTCTGGGGGCCGACCGCGACCCCGCAGCCTGTTCATGGGTGAGTCCCGCGGCCGCCACAGCCGCGTCGGTCCGCCCTCCCCCTCCGGCTCCCCCGGCGGCTGGTCCCACCCGACCGACGGTCAGCCGCAGCCCGGAGTCCGGGGTCGTCCCGCGGCCCTGACCGACCAGCTGGACGTGCGCTGGGATCCGGCGGAGGAACTCGCCCACCTCCTGCACGAAGCCATCCGGACCGAAAGGGCCGCCGGGCCGCCGTCCGCGGAGAGCGGTGACCTGCCGGCCGTCGACGAGCCTCCGGCCGCCGAGGGCGCCGGTGCCCCTCTCGCGGGCCTGGCCGGGATCACGGCCGAGCTGCCGCCCCTACGCCCAGCCCCCTCCCGGCGCCGCCGCGCTCCCTCCCGGGAGAAGCGCGCGACGGGGACGTTGCAGACGACGAGTTTCTTCCTCGCCGCGCTCGCCGCCGTCGGGGTGTCCATGGTGTGTGTCTTCGGCGGCATGGTCGCCTACGACCCCCTGCGCCACCTCGCCCAGCACCGCACGTCCGGCGGGACGGTCCGGTGGTGGCCCCTGCTGGTGTACGGGCCGTGGATGGCCGCCTCGCTGTCCATCCTGCGCGCCGCCCTGCACCGGCGCCGCGCCGTCCACTCCTGGGCCGTCGTGCTGCTGTTCTCCACCGTCTCGATGCTCCTGTGCGTAGCCCAGGCACCCCGGACTCCGGTCGACGCGGCAGCCGCGGCGCTTCCCTCGCTGGCCGCCTTGGCCTGCTTCCAGCAGCTGGTCCGGCAGATCACTCTCACCCGGCCGCCCCGTCAGACCACTCCACGCCACCGCACCCGGCAGTCATCGCCCCGGTACCCGGCCGACCGGGCCCGGACCACGGCCTGAACGGGCCGCCTCGGGCCACCTTCGGGCCACGTCGGTCACGGCGTTCCCTCATGCCGGACGAGCGTGCGGATCAGGTGGCGGTCGGCCGCCGCAGGTTGCGTTCGACCACCGAACCGACGGCGGTCATGCAGGAAGAGCAGTAACGTTCCTCGGCTGCTTCGCCCTTGGGCGGGGCAGCCGAGGCCGACGGCGCCAGGAGGCGCCCGCACAGGGCGCTGGTCCTCGTCTCCTTGCTGATCACATGCCAGACCAGCCCGTGCTGGCCCGGTATCGGCTCCGCGTGCATCTCATACATGGGTCGCCCTCCAGCGATCGCAACCAGCCGGGGGCCCACTCACCCCCGCTTCCGATGAGAAGCCACCAAGCCCGGACAGGCGAATCGGCATAGGCCGGCAGAAGGAAAACAGGACGCCACGGGCTTGCCGGACGCCCCGCCCGCCCATGGAACGGGAACCTGTGCGTCCAAACGGACGTTGTCACTCCCCTGCCGCACCACCGGACGGCGCGGTACTCCTGGGAACAGCTCTCCCGCCGTCGGCGGCGGGAGAGCACGGCGGACCGGCTGACCGGTCTGCGCTCACCGGTCGAAGCACGCGTGGCTCCGCGCACCGGTTGCGGTTCTGGCTGGCCTTCTGCGGGGTGGGCTGTGAAAACCCCGGGCGGCCACTTCCCCGACGAGCAGGCCGTACCGAAGCGCTTCCGCACGGCGGTCGTCTCCCGGCGGCCCGCCAGTGATCTCAACCCTCCAGACGGAAGCCCGCGGGCGGGAGCGCGGAGTCCGGGTTACGAGTTCCCGCACCGAGAGCGGATCGCGTTCAGCGTCGCAGGACCCACCGCTGCACCGACTCCACGGGGCCGTACGGGAAGCGCCGCAGCCACAGCGTGGCGCCCACCATCAGCACCACACACACCACGGCCCACAGCCCCATCACCCACCACGGGTGGGCAGCACCGGTGAACCGGGTCGCGAGGCCCAGTCCGAAGCCGTACGAAACCACACCGCACAGCACGTTCTGCAGCACATAGCCGGACAGGGCCGTCCGGCCGACCGAGGTGAGGCCGGTGGTCAGCGGGCCGGGACGCCGTACCCGGTCCACCACCGCACCGATCAGCCCGATGTAGCCGACCGCAACCAGCGGCGCGGCGCAGTAGCGGCCCAGCAGGAACCAGTCCGGGTCCGCCATGGTGAAGGCCGTGAGAGGGATTCCCAGCCCCAGTCCCCAGCGGAGCATGCGGGTGCGGAGCCGTCGCCCCGTTTCGTCCGCGCCGAACGCGCCTGCCCGCAGCAGCCGCACCCCGAGCAGGAAGAGAAAGACCAGCAGCCCGAAGGAGAGGACCGGCTCCATCCGCAGCACGAGTGCGTTCTCCCACCGGAAGGACACCTGGTCCAGGTAACCGCCGTGCGCGTACAGGTCCACGACCTCACGCGAGACACCGTCCCCGCTCTCCTGGCCGGCGCCGGCCGACACCAGCGCGGCCGTGAGCAGGCCCATGACGGCCAGGTGCAGCCCGGCCGCCCACCACATGGCCCGTAGCCGCGCCCGCTCCGACCGGGTCAGCAGCCATGCCACGAACAGGGCGGTGACCGCGTACCCCATGAGTACGTCCCACGCGAAGACGAGAACGAAGTGCAGGGTCCCCTCGGCGAACAGGAACAGCGCCCGCCAACGGTAGCGGCCCGGCCAGGGCAGGCCGCGCCGTGCCGCGGAGTCGAACTGGATCGCCAGTCCCACTCCGAACAGGATCGTCAGCATCGACAGGAACTTCCCGTCCGCCGCGACGCGGAACAGCCTCTCGACGACTGCCGGTATGGTTCCCCGGCCGCTTCCGCCGGTCCCGCTCTGCAGGATTCCCCACTCGGCGCCGGGAGCCGTGAAGATCCACACGTTGGTCATCAGCGTGCCCAGGATCGCGGCTCCGCGCAGTACGTCGAGCAGTGCGAGGCGACCGCCGCCGGCGCCGGGCGTCGAGACGGGTAAGGGCAGGGTTTCGGTCATGTCCCCATGGTTGGGGCCTCTCACCCGGTCCTCGTCGTGAGCAAGGACGAATCGGGGCTACATCGAAAGATGCACCGGGCCGTGCGCGGAACACTTCCCCAGCGGGGCGCGGACCGGGACGCCTCTGGGCCTGCGGCCCCCTCCACGCGCGTCGGCTGCCAGTCCGCCCGGTCCCGCCGCGAATTCTCCGACCGCCGGGCCGGCCGGCACGCATGACTCCCCGTTCGCGGGGCACCAGCACCGTGGTCCCCCCGACCGGACGGCTCCCCCCGCCGTCCGGACCCGAGACGGCCCCGCGAACCCGCCCCCAGGTCGCGGGGCCGTCCCCCTCCCCCGCCACTCCTGAAGAACCTCACCGGCCGGGACCGCGAGCCGGGCATATGTGTGCCCACATCGCAAACGGGTCGAGCCGCCGGACACTTCTTGGCCGGCAACCCGTCCATCAGGAAATTCGCCTCTTCCCGCGCCCTGCCCGCACACACCAACCTTCCCAGGGTCCAGCCAGGTTGGAAAGGGCTCATTGCGTGTATTCCCAGGCGCCTTCCAACTGTGCGCCCGGTCCTCCTCCTTGGGAAAGTCCGGCAGTGAGCGGCCGATATGGCTCGTCCTGTCTCAGCAACTTGAAGCCGCCTGCCATACCTAGGATGATCAGCCATTCCAGCGTTCCCGGTGGGCGCGAGAGTTCGGACATCATCCCATCAGTGGGCCGATTTCCGGATTGCTCTCCGCCGGAGTCCGGTGGAGCCCCCAGTTGCTTTCTCCCGCTCACCTCGCACTGCTGCCCTGCTTCACCTCTCCCCCCGTTCACGAGGAACTGATGACACAACACATACTGGAGGCGGTGATCTGGTGCCTCGCGGCCATCGTGCTCGCGGGCTTGGTCCTGCTGGTACGCCAACGCCGGATCACCGCCTCCCTGCGCCGGCGCCTGACGGCGCTGGAAGCCGACCTGCGCGCTCGTGACGAGGAGGCCCGGCACCTGGTCGAGGCCCGTCTTCCCGTGTTGGCGGAGGCTCCTCATCAGCCCGTGCCCGTGCCCGGTCTGCTCGACCCGCAGCTGGGCCCGACGGCGTACGGACAGAGCCTGCAGCGGATCGAGGAACTGTTCACCAGAGTTGCCGACACGGCACGGTCCCGGGCCGACCAGTCGGCGAGAGCGACGCTCAAGGCGGCGATGCGCGCACTCCAGGCCCTGGCGAACGAACAGCAGCTGTCGATCTCGGACATGCAGGACCGGCACGACAGTCCGGATGTGCTCCAGGACCTGCTGGAGATCGACCACGCGAATTCACAGTTCGGCCGGAGGGCCCAGGCCATCGCCGTACTCTGCGGATCGTGGCCGGGCCGGCAGCGGGTCGCCTCACCGCTGATCGACGTCGTACGCGGCGCGACGTCCCGGATCCGGGACTACCGGCGCGTCGAGATCCATTCGCGCGTCGACATGGAAGTGGTGAGCCGGGCGGTCGAGCCCGTGGTGCTCGCGGTCGCCGAACTGCTGGACAACGCGGCGCGGCACTCGCAGCCCAACACCAAGGTCGAGGTCAGTGTCCAGCCCGCGCACAACGGCGCCTGTGTGGTCATCGACGATGCCGGAGTCGGCATGGACGCACGTGAGACCGAGGAAGCGGGCCGGCGCCTGACGGGCCGTGAGGACATCGACATCAACCGGCTCGGCGATCCGCCCCAGTTCGGCTTCGCCGCCATCGGTGTGCTGGCCGCCCGGTACGGGTTCACCGTCTCGGTCGACACCCGGTCGCCCTACGGGGGAGTACGCGCCGTGGTGTTCCTCCCCCACGCGCTCCTCAATCGCGTACCCACCGCCAGGGCGGCGGCCGCGCAGGAGGCAGAGCAGGTCCCCGTGGCACCGTCCGCTCCGAACACCCCGGCCGCGGCCTCCCGGTCCGGCTCCACCTCCGATGCCCCGCAGGCCCTGCCGAGCCGTGCGCAGGCCGCGCCCGCGGGGCAGGCACTGCCTCCCGCAGCCGCCGATGCCTCCCGGGCGTCCACGGCAGGCGGCCTCCCCAAGCGCCGGCGCCGGGCCGCCCAGGACCAGGCGGTGGGACAGCAGGTGACCGCCACACCGTCCGGTGACGGTCACACCCCGGTCCGCCCGGCCGCCGAGACCGCGTTCCGCATGGGTGCGTTCGCCCGCGGCACCCGCTTCGGGCGTGCCGCCTCTCAAGACGACGAAGGGAACTCGCAGGAATGAACGACCACATGGCCAACGAACTGGGCTGGATGCTCGACGAGGTCCTCAGGGTCCCCGAAGCCCGCCATGCGATCCTGCTGTCCGCGGACGGCATGCTCCGGGCGCACTCCCAGGGGATCGGGCGCGACGAGGCGGAGCGCCAGGCCGCCGCACTGTCCGGTCTCCAGTCGATCAGCCGCAGCACCGCCGAGTTCTGCGCCGAGGAGTCCTCCCCCTGGCAGCAGACACTGGTCGAGTTCGTCGACGGGTACGTCTTCCTGGTCGCCGCCGGTGCCGGGGCCTACCTGGCCGTCTCCGCCACCCAGAACGTGGACATGGAGGCGGTCACCTACGGCATGCACAAGCTCGTCGACCGGCTGGGCAAGGAACTGACCAGCCCGCCCCGGCAGGACGCCGTACCCGCCCGGCCGGGCACCAGCCGTCCGGCATGAGCCCACCCCACAGGCGCGAACGGGGCCTGGTGCGCCCCTATGTCGTGACGGACGGCCGCGCCCACCCGACCCGCAACACGCTCGACCTGGTGACGCTCGTGGTGGCCGTGGGCAGCCTGCCGCTCAGTGGCCTGAGTCCGGAGAAGCGCCGCGTCATGGAGCTCTGCCGAGGAGGAGCGCTGTCGGTCGCCGAAGTGGCAGGGCACCTGACGCTGGCGATCAGCGTCACCAAGGTCCTGCTCAGCGATCTGATCGACAGCGGTCACATCACCACCCGGCCCCCCGTCCCCAGGGCCCAGCTCCCCGACGACCAGCTTCTCCAGGAGGTGCTTGATGGACTCCGCGCCCGGCTCTGACCAGGTCTACGTCCCGGACACGGTCAGAACCGCGGTCAAAATTCTGGTCGTGGGTCACTTCGCGGTCGGCAAGACCACGTTCGTCGGCACCCTGTCCGAGATCCGGCCCCTGCGTACCGAAGAGACCATGACGCAGGCCAGTGAACTGATCGACGACCTGGCCGGGAGCCCGGACAAGACCACGACCACCGTGGCCATGGACTTCGGCCGTCTCACGCTCAGCGAGCGGCTGGTGCTGTACCTGTTCGGCGCTCCCGGCCAGAAGCGCTTCACCAAGCTCTGGGAGGACATGCTGAACGGGGCGCTGGGAGCTCTGGTGCTGGCGGACACCCGGCGGCTCGACCAGTCCTTCGACATCATGGGCCTGCTGGAAGAGCACGGCATGCCGTACGCGGTCGCCGTCAACCAGTTCGACGACGCACCGGTGTTTCCCGAAGCGGAAATACGCGAAGCACTCGACCTCCTCCCGGAAACCCCCCTCGTGCTCTGCGACGCACGCAGCACCGCGTCCTCCACCGAGGCGCTGATCTCCCTTGTCGCGTACCTCCAGACCCGCACCTCCCAGGAGCTTCGATGACCACCCCCCAGCCCGGCTCGGACGCGATACCGCCACCCGGCTGTCCGGCACACGCCGGACACAGGGAAGGCGCGGCCGGCCCGGCCCTCCGTACGGCCGAGTCCCTGTACGGACCGGAGTTCGCCGCCGATCCGGCCGCGGTCTACGCACGGCTGCGTACGTACGGCTCCATCGCGCCGGTGGAGATAGCCCCCGGCGTCCACGCGTCCCTCGTCACCGGCTACGAGACCGCTCTCGAGGTGCTGCGCAGCCCGGAGCGGTTCTCCAAGGACCCGCGCCGGTGGCGGGGCCTCGCGGACGGGACGGTCCCCGCGGACAGCCCCGTCGTTCCGATGATGATGTACCGGCCGAACGCCCTGTGGACCGACGGTGACGAGCACGCGCGGCTGCGCGGTGCGATCACCGACAGCCTGAGCCGCGTGGACCCGAACGCGCTGCGCGGTTACGTCGAGCACAGCGCCGACACCCTCATCGACCGGTTCGGCCCCGAGGGGCAAGCCGATCTTCTCGGCGAGTACGGGGCGATCCTGCCGCTGCTCGTCTTCAACCAGCTCTTCGGCTGCCCGCCGGAGACCGGGGACAAGCTGGTCGAGGGCATGTCGGGAATCTTCGATGCCAACGCCGACTCCGAGAAGGCCAACGCGGTCCTCGCCGAGGGCGTGGCCGAGCTGGTGGCTCTCAAGCGGGAGCGGCCCGGAGCGGATGTGACGTCCTGGCTGATGGCCCATCCCGCGCGGCTCACCGACGAGGAGATGATGCACCAGCTCGTGGTCCTCATGGGCGCGGGCACCGAGCCCCAGCAGAACCTCATCTGCAACGGTCTGCGGCTGCTGCTGTCCGACGACCGGTTCGGCGGCGACCTCGCGGGGGGCAGCCTGCCCGTCGAGGACGCGCTCGACGAGGTGCTGTGGACGGACCCGCCGATGGCGAACTACGCGATCCACTACCCGCTCCACGACCTGGAGCTCGACGGAACCCTGCTGCGCGAGGGCGAGCCCATCCTGGTCAGCCTGGCCGCCGCGAACACCGACCCCGCCCTGGCGGGCGACCGGCGCGGCGGCAACCGCGCGCACCTGGCGTGGAGCGCCGGCGCGCACACCTGTCCGGCGAAGTCCCCTGCCCGGCTGATCGCCGCCGTTGCCGTGGAGAAACTCCTCGACCGGCTCCCGGATACCGAACTTGCGGTCGGGGTAGGCCGGTTGGAGTGGCGGCAGGGGCCCTTCCACCGGGCTCTGGCCGCTCTGCCTGTGCGTTTCCCTCCCATCACCGTGCCGGTGGCCACGGACGAACCCTCTGGAGCCAGTACATGGAACACGAGCCCCGCCCCCTCGTCATCGACGCCTCCGGCGCAGACATCCACGGAGAGGGAGCCCGCGTACGGGAACGGGGGCCGGCAGCGCTGGTGGAACTCCCTGGCCAGGTGGTGGCGTGGGCAGTAAGTGACCACGCGCTCCTCAAGGAACTGCTCACCGACGCCCGTGTGTCCAAGGACCCCCGCCGGCACTGGCCCGCGTGGATCAACGGGGAGATCACCCCGGAGTGGCCGTTGTTCACGTGGGTCGCCGTGACGAACATGTTCACCGCCTACGGAAGCGACCACAGGCGTCTGCGCAAGCTCGTCTCCACGGCGTTCACCGCGCGCGCCACGGAGACCCTGCGCCCGCGTATCGAGCGTATGACCGCCGATCTGCTCGACGGTCTCGCCGCCACCCCCCAGGGGCAGGTGGTGGACCTGCGTGAGGAGTACTGCTACCCGATCCCCATCCAGGTGATCTGCGAACTGTTCGGTGTGAACGACGAGGGCACGCGCAAGGAACTGCGTCGTCTGGTGGACAGCATCTTCAACACCGCTGCCGCCCCCGAGGAGGTCGCGGCCACCTTCCAGGGCATGCACACCGTCCTGTCCGACCTCGTCGCGCTCAAGCGGCGGGAGCCGGGCGACGACATGACCAGCGTCCTGATCGCGGCCCGGGAGGAGGACGGCACGCGGCTCACGGAAGCCGAGCTGGTCGACACCCTGCTCCTGGTGATCAGCGCCGGGCACGAGACCACGGTCAACCTGCTGGACAACGCGATCCACGCCCTGCTGACCCACCCGGACCAGCTCGAACTGGTCCGGACGGGCAGGGCCTCCTGGAACGACGTGATCGAGGAAACCCTGCGCGTCCAGGCTCCGGTGGCGAATCTTCCCCTGCGCTACGCCGTGGAGGACATCGAGACCATGGGGGTGACGATCAAGAAGGGCGACGCGATCCTCGCCGCCTACGCCGCCGCCGGGCGCAACCCCTCGCTCCACGGCGAGGACGCGGACCGCTTCGACGTCACCCGGATGAACAAGGAACACCTCGCGTTCGGACACGGCGTCCACTTCTGCCTCGGAGCGCCGTTGGCCCGGATGGAGGCCGCGATCGCCCTGCCCGCCCTCTTCGAGCGCTTCCCGGACCTGGAGCCGGCCGTCCCGGCGTCCGGTCTGCAGCCCGTGGAGTCGTTCATCTCCAACGGCCACCGCAGCCTGCCCGCCCGCCTGTCCGGCGGGACACAGCCGACGGGCTGATCTCTCCGCCGGTGGCACGGGACCGTGGAGGAGGGCCGGCGTACGGAGCGGCCCTCCTCCCACCGAGGGCCGGCGGGACCCGGACGTCCCTTTGGCCTCCCGCGCGGCCAGGGCCTACCTGGATGTCGCGTTCTTCCACCCCTTCCCGGACGGCGACGCCCGCCTCGCACTGCTCACCCCCGCCCCTGTCCTGAAGCTGGAGGGGGTCCGGTTCGATCGAGTCGGTCCCCTGCGGACCACGCGCTGCGCGGACGACTCCGACGGCGCGGCAGACCTGGCGGTCCTGGTTGCGGTCCTCATCCGCGCAGCCCCTCACCGGGCCGCCGCACACCACTGCTGACAGCGTGAGCGGCGAGGTCCTCACGAGGCTGTGGCCGGCCGCCCGCAGCCAGGCGGCGTCTCGCCCGGCGAGCATCTCCGTCCACGCGGAAGGAACACGCTGATGCGCAGCGTTTACGTCATCACTCACCCGGAGGCGACGCACCACGTCGAGGGGGTGGTCGGCGGGTGGCACGATTCTCGGCTCACCTCCGCCGGCAGGCGCGCAGCGGTCTCCGTGGCCCGGGCGCTGCGGGCCCGGATCCCTGACGGCACAGAGGTGGAGCTGTTCTCCTCGGATCTGCGGCGTGCCCGGCGGACGGCCGAGGAGGTGGCCGAGCTGTTCGGCGTGAAACCGGTCCTGGACCGCAGACTGCGGGAGAAGTCCTACGGAGAGGCGGAGGGAAGGCCGCAGGAGTGGCTGGACCGGCGGTTCGTCCCGCCGCCGGCCGTCGGGGAGCGGCTGGAACACGACGAGGGCGTGGCGGGTGCCGAGACCAAGGCGGTGTGGGCGCAGCGCGTCTACGCGGCCATGGAGGAGATCCTGCGGCGCTCGTGCGGACACCAGATCATCGTGACGCACGGCGGCTCTCTGACGTTCGTCGTGGCGGCCTGGATCGGGATGCCGGTCGAGTCGGTCGGCCATGCCAGTTTCCGGGCGCCTTCCGGCAGCATCACCACGCTGCGCGAAGACGACTTCTTCCACAACCGCCAGGTCGTCAGCCTCGGTGACACCCGCCACCTCGACTCGTGACCAGGTTGCGGCACGCCCCTGTCCGAGCCCTCCGTCGGCGCCCGCGCGGGCGGGGGCGGGCACGGTGGGCGACAGGGGCTCCGCGGGGCGCGGGCCGGGCGGACAATGAACGTATGGACGTGCACGCACCAGCCGTCTTCCGCCTGCGCGAGCGACTCGGCGAGAGCCTGTTCACCCGGGTCGCGGGGCCTTCCGGCGCCCGGACGCGGGCCCGTATCCACGGCACGCCGGGGCCTCGCTGGTTCGGTCCGGACAGTGCGATCCGGATCGTCCACGGCGACGCCTCGATGTTCATCGGCGGCCTCCGGGCCCTGCTGCTCCAGTCACTGCACCCGCTGGCCATGGCCGCCGTGGCGGCCCACTCCGGGTACCGGGGCGACCCGTGGGGACGGCTCCAGCGCACCAGCACGTTCCTCGCCGTGACGACGTACGGCACCGCCGAGGACGCCCAGGAGGCGGTCGACCGGGTCCGGGCCGTGCACGAGCGGGTGAGGGGGACCACCGCGGCCGGCGAGAGCTATCACGCCGCCGACCCGCACCTGCTGTCCTGGGTGCACGTCGCCGAGGTCGGCAGCTTCCTGTACGCGCACCAGTTGCACGGGGCACACCCCCTCGACGGCGACGGGTGCGACGCGTACATCGCCGACACGGCGCGCGTGGCCGCCGCGCTGGGTGTGACCGATCCACCGCGCGACCGGGCCGGGCTGGCGGAACAGACGGACGCCTACCGGAGTGAGCTGCGTGCCACCCGGGAGGCGCGCGAGGCCGCGCGTTTCATCCTGTTCCACCCGCCCCTGCCGTGGGCCGCCCGCGCCCCCTACGCCGTTCTCGCGGCCAACGCCGTCGCGACGCTGCCGCCCTGGGCCCGCGAGCCGCTCGGCCTGCCGCACCTGCCCCGGGTCGAGCGGCACTGCGTACGGTGGACGGGCCACGCGCTGACCGGGACGATCCGCTGGGCCATGGCGCCTCCCCCGCCCACCGCGTCCGGCGGCTGACGCGCGTCCGTCCCCCAGGGGCGGCCGGGGGCCGGCCGGGGGCCGGCCCCGGCCGTATGAACGTCACGGCCTCGTCCGGCGCCCTCCGGCAGCCGGTGCGGTCCCGGAAGCGAGCTCCTCCAGCCGGGCCGCCAGGACGGCGCCGATCTCGGCGAGGGGGCCGGGCCGCATCAGGCCGTCGTGGTGCCCGGCCACCACGGCGTTGTGGGCACCGGTGGCGGCCCATGTGTGAATCGTCCCGGTCGCGGTCGAGTCGTGAACTGCCGTGTACGTGCCGGGAGTGATCCGATCCGACCATCATGGGCCCACCATGGGCCGTGACATCGCCCGTGCCGCCCTCGTCCTCAACGGAATCTGGAAATGATCACCGCTGAGAGAATGGCCGAGCGCGCCGGTCCGTGATGACGCGGCTGCCCGTCTTGGCTACCGGATTTCCGTCGAGACCGGGTCGAGGAAGAAGAGGCACTGGTTCGCGTTGAATTCGCCCACCTCGGCAACGAAGCGGAACTTGTCGCCTTCGCCGACGGCGGCGGGGATCTTCTTGCCGGTCAGCTTCAGGTCAAAGATGCTGACGTCCTCGTACTTGAAGGACGGGCCGACCGTCGTGTTCGGTCCCTTGTCGCCTGGGCCCAGGAGGAGGTCGTAGCGGGTCTCGTAGTCACGGTGGGGCACCATGTGCCTGATCGAGCCGTTGAACGCGACCGTCTGGCCCTCATACCTGGTCGCGAAGTCCAGGTTCGCATCGCCGCACGTTTGCTCCGTCAGCAGCAGCGCCGCGAACTCCGGGTTGTTCTCAGGCGTGATCACCTCGGCGGCAACCGGCTCGGCCGTGGTCGGAGTCGGCGCAGCGGAGGGCTTTTCGCTCGCAGCGGCCGCCGGCTTGTCCGACTCGTCCTTCTTCTCGCCTCCGTCGCCGAGCGCAGAGGCAGTGCCGATGACGACGGCCAGGATCACGAGGACGGCTGCCGCCGCGCCGATCAGGAGCCACGGCTGCTGCTTCTTCGGCCGACGGAAGTTGAGGGTGGAGCGAAGTGTGCCCTGGGCCTGCTCCACGAGCTCCCAGCCATCCTTCTGCATCTTCGAGATCACCAAGCCGTCGGTGCCGCGAACTGTCTGCACGGTCTTGTACTCGTACGTGATCTCGTCGGCCATGCGGCTCCGCGCCCCCCAAATGGACTGCTCATACCAACTGCCTCGCGAGCATAGGGGACTCCGCGAGGAACTCGGCATCACCGGTGCAAAACATCGAGCGTGGCCACAGAAGCGACCACCGTGAAGCCTCCGGTGGTCACGGACATGATCTTGTGGTGAGACCTGTCCTGCCAAGGGCTTCACGTCCGCCCGCAACCGAGGACGACTCGTGCGGCTTGCTCACGCACGACGGGTTCACGCAGCTTCGCTCAGATCATTTCGCTGAGAGAACGTCAGCGAACGCGTAAAGCATGTCGATCAGCATCTCCCGATAGCCGAATCCGAATACGGAAAACCACAGATGAGACGTTCCGCCGGCACCTTGTCCTCGGAGGCCGAACCGGCCCGGCTCGCACACTCACGGATCACTCGAATGGTGATTTCCGTACTGCCAGGTACGGGCGGCATGAGTGATACGAGCGTCCCGGGCTCCGGGAACACGGCTTCGGTCTCCCCTGAGCAGAGCGTCCCGATCCCCGCAGAGCGGGCCCCGCCAGGGAATCACGAGGGGATACAGCCCAGCGGGCACCGGAAGGAATTCCGGTGCCCGCTGCGGGTTCGGTGTTGTGGTCAGGCGTGGTGGCGCTTGCTCGCGACCGCCCGGTAGATCACGAGCAGGATGAGCGAGCCGATGATCGCCGACAGCCAGGAGGAGACCTCGAAGAAACCGTCCATCGGGTCGACGTCGAAGAGTGCCTGGGCGAGGAAGCCGCCCAGCAGCGCGCCCAGGACACCGAGAATCATGGTGATGAGGATGCCGCCCGGGTCGCGGCCGGGCAGCAGGAACTTCGCGATCGCACCGGCCAGCAGACCCAGGATGATCCAGGAAATGATTCCCATGCGTACGCACTCCAAAAGTCAGGACCACGGCCTCGGTTACGGCCGCGGCATCAGGTTGTGAATTGCCGTTTGCCCCCGCCCGGCGGTGACAAACAACCGTTCGGACGCGCCAGTTCCGGCGGAGTTCGGCCCGCGGAGGCCCGGTGGCCGGGTTATGCGCCGAACTATGTTCCGAACGCGCATAACAGCGCTGACGCGGGGCACCGGATGGTCAGAACCGCAATGTGAGGAGAGCGTGATGAGTGCTGCTGACAAGGCTGAGAACACCGCCGACAAGCTCAAGGGCCAGGCCAAGGAAGCCGCGGGCAAGGCCGTCGGCAACGAGCGTCTCCAGGGCGAGGGCAAGGCGGAGCAGGCCAAGAGTGATGCGAAGCAGGCCGGCGAGCACGCCAAGGACGCCTTCAAGCACTGAGTTCCACTGAGTTCCCTCCCGGGCTGTTGCCGTTACAGGGGGGTGGGCCGCCCGGCGAAGTACAGGGCGTCGCGCCCGTGCCCCGCCCCCAGCTCCAGCACGTCCTGCGCGCCGGCCACACGGAACACCGCGGCGGCATGGACCGC